>JANLTL010000680.1:0-16425 GCA_031362905.1 Burkholderiales bacterium
GCCCGGGATCACGTAAGCGATACCCTCCGGATTGTGGTTGGTATCCACCACGCCAATGATCGGTATACCGAGCTTGGCCGCTTCGGTAATTGCAATCTTGTGATACCCCACGTCAATCACAAAAATGGCGTCAGGCAGCGAGACCATGTTCTTGATGCCGCCCATCGACTTGTTGAGCTTTTCGAGCTCGCGCTGGAACATCAGGCCCTCTTTTTTTGACATCTTCTCCAGCGCGCCCGCTTCCTGCATGGTTTCCATTTCCTTCAAGCGCTTGATCGACGTCTTGACGGTCTTGAAATTGGTCAACATGCCGCCCAACCAGCGGCTATCGACGTAGGAAATGCCGGCGCGCTGCGCTTCTTCGGCCACAATTTCGCGCGCCTGGCGCTTGGTGCCGACCATCAGGACGGTACCCTTGTTGGCAGTCAACTGACGAATGTGCTTCATCGCCACGTTGTAGAGCTCGAGCGTTTTCTCGAGGTTGACGATATGAATCTTGTTGCGCTGGCCAAAAATATACTGGGCCATCTTCGGGTTCCAGAAACGGGTTTGGTGTCCGAAATGGACGCCCGCTTCCAGCATTTCACGCATGCTTGTTGCCATGTAAAACTCCGTATCGATTAGGGTTATCCACCTTTCGCCAAGAGTCTGCCGCGAACTTGTGGCAAACACCCTAAAGGGGCGAAAGTGCGTATTTCTCGGGACGTAACGACGGAGCCGTTAGAATCCGCTTTCCATTCCCAAGATAGCCCGATATTATAGCGCGTTTCCACAAGTAAATCAAAGGTTTTGCCGCTTTGCCGGTGCCGGGTTTCGACGACGCACTGGGGCGCAAACGCAGACAGCATGGGCATCACACTCAAGACTCCCGAAGACATCGAAAAAATGCGCGTGGCCGGCAAATTGGCCGCCGAAGTGCTCGACTTCATCGCGCCCCATGTCAAACCGGGCATCACCACCGGCGCGCTCGACGCCCTGTGCCACGACTACATGCGCGACGTCCAGGGCACCATCCCGGCGCCGCTCGGTTACTGTCCACCGGGCTACCGACCCTACCCCAAATCGATCTGCACCTCGGTCAATCATCAGGTTTGCCACGGCATCCCTGGCGAAAAAGTATTGAAGAATGGTGACGTCGTCAATATCGACATCACCGTCATCAAGGACGGCTACCACGGCGACACCAGCCGCATGTTTTATGCGGGTGAAGCCACGATTGCCTCGCGCCGTCTGTGCGAAGTCACGCTCGAATGCATGTGGCTCGGCATATTGCAGGTCAAACCCGGCGCCCATCTGGGCGACGTGGGACACGTGATCCAGCAGCACGCCGAGAAGCATGGCTTTTCGGTGGTGCGCGAGTTTTGCGGCCACGGTATCGGCCGCAAATTTCACGAAGAGCCGCAGGTGCTGCATTACGGCAAGGCAGGCACACTTACCGAGTTGAAACCTGGCATGATTTTCACAATAGAGCCGATGATCAACGCCGGGCGCCGCGAGATCCGCGAGTTGGCCGACGGCTGGACCATCGTCACCAAAGACCACAGCCTGTCAGCCCAGTGGGAACACACCGTGCTGGTGTCCGAGACCGGCTTCGAAGTGCTTACCGTATCGCCCGGCATGCCCGCAATGCCAAAATCGCTGGAGCCGCGTATCGCCGCATAGTGCCGCAACAATGGCTCCTGGAGCCATTGTCCGGCCGATTTCCTGCCCACCATTTACCACCTGCAGCGGCACAACACTCTTTTCGGTTCGCTGATCAACCTGCCACGGTACGAGCCGTGCCCCCGTTGCGACACCCACTGCGACCCCGCGATCGACACTGATGTCCGCCCAGCTTCACGAGCACGCCGCCCGCGCTGACAATCCGCTCGCAGCCATCAGCGCCTTGCGTCAGGAACTCGCTGCCGGCAGGCGCACCCTGTTTGACGCATTCGGGCGCGATCTGCGCACCAAGCACTTGCTGCGCCAGCATTGCGTGCTGGTGGACCGCATCCTCACCAAATTGTGGACGGCGTCGGAAGTTGGCCAACGGGCCGCGCTGATTGCAGTGGGTGGCTATGGACGCCGCGAGCTGTACCCCTATTCCGATGTCGACGTGCTCATTCTTGTGCCGGCTGATGCCAGCGCCGACGTGCACACCCGCCTCGAAGCGCTGATCGCCCAGCTCTGGGACATCGGGCTCGAAGTCGGACACAGCATCCGTACGCTTGACGAGTGCTTCGAGACTGCTGCCGGCGATATCACGATCCAGACCAATCTGATCGAAGCCCGCCGCCTGGCTGGCAACGCGGCGCTGGCACGTGATCTCGACATCGGTGTACGCCGCCATCTTGACCCCAAAGCGTTTTACACCGCAAAGAAACTCGAACTCGAACAACGGCACGCGCGCCATCAGGACACCCCTTACAGTCTCGAGCCCAACTGCAAAGAATCGCCCGGCGGCCTGCGTGATCTGCAGGTAATTTTGTGGATCGCGCGTGCCGCCAATCTCGGGCTCAAATGGAGTGACCTCGCCGCGCGCCAGATCATCACGCGCGAGGAGTCGCGCATGTTGGCCAGCCGCGAAGCATTTTTGCAGACCCTGCGCGTACGCCTGCATCTGGTGACCGGGCGGCGCGAAGACCGCCTGCTGTTCGACCACCAGACCGTGATGGCCGAGGCCTTTGGCTTTGCTGCAAAGGGCGCCAAGCGCGCCAGCGAACAGTTGATGCAGCGTTACTACGTCAACGCGCGCTGGATCATCCAACTCAACACCATCCTGATGCAAAACATTGCAGGCCAGTTGTTCCCTGGTGCCGTGTTTGAGGCACGGCCAATCAACGAGCGCTTTCATGCCCAGCGCGATTTGCTCGCGGTCAACGACGTGACCGTGTTTGACGAGCATCCACGTGCGCTGATCGAGTGCTTCTATCTGCTGCAAATGCACCCGGAACTCAAGGGCATGACGGCGCAGACCCTGCGCGCCCTGTGGCGCGAGCGCGACCGTATCGACGCCGCGTTCCGCCGCGATCCGGACAACCGGCAGTTGTTCCTCAAAATGTTGCAGGCGCCACGCGGCATCACGCATGAGCTGCGGCGCATGAATCAATGGGGCATCCTGGGTCGGGTGATTCCGCCGTTCAAACGCATCATCGGGCAGATGCAGCACGACCTGTTTCACGTCTATACCGTCGATCAGCACATTCTGCAAGTAGTGCGCAATGTGCGCCGCTTCACCCTGCTCGAACACGCACACGAATACCCGCTCTGCTCGCGCCTGATTGCCAATTTCGACCGCTGCTGGCTGCTCTACGTGGCCGCCCTGTTTCACGACATTGCCAAGGGGCGCGGCGGCGATCACAGCCAGTTGGGGCGCGCAGACGCACGCAAGTTTTGTCGGGACCATGGCATCGTGGGTGACGACGCGGCGCTGGTGGTGTTTCTGGTCGAGTATCACCTCACCATGTCATCGGTCGCACAAAAGCAGGATCTATCCGAACCGGACACGATTGAGCGCTTCGCCAAGCTGGTCAGGACCGAGCGCAACTTGATCGCGCTTTACCTCCTCACCGTCGCCGACATTCGCGGCACCAGCCCCAAGGTATGGAACGCCTGGAAGGGCAAGCTCCTTGAAGACTTGTTCCGCGCCACCCGCAGACTGTTGCGCGGCGGCAAGGTCGACTTCGATACGGACATGCAGCAGAAACAGTCGGAGGCACTCGACAATCTCAAGCTCTACGGCCTGTCAGACAAGGCGCACGAAGGCCTATGGAGCCAGCTCGATGTGGCCTATTTCATGCGCCATGACGCCAAGGAAATTGCCTGGCAAACGCGCACCCTGCACTATCGTGTCAATGCCGTGCAGCCGGTGGTACGCGCGCGTCACGCCTCGATCGGCGAAGGCCTGCAGGTAATGGTGTACGTGAAGGACCAGCCCGATTTGTTCGCACGCATCTGCGGATTCTTTGAGCGCAACGGGCTTTCGGTGGTTGACGCAAAAATCCATACCACGCGCCACGGCTATGCCCTCGACACTTTTCTCGTGATGGAAGCGGCTGGTGGTCGTCAGGAGCACGGCCTGCCTGAAGCGGTCGAGCGCAACCTCGCGGTGTTGCTTGCCGAACAAGCTCCGCTGCCGGCACCGCTTACCGGCCGCCTGTCACGGCAAGCGCGCCATTTCGCGATCGAGCCTTCCGTGGATCTGCGCTCCGACGAGCGCGGTCAGCGCCACATCCTCACCATCACCGCAGGCGACCGGCCGGGCCTGTTGTTTCGCATCGCTCGCGTCCTCGGTGAGCACCGGGTCAACTTGCAAACCGCGAAGATCACCACTCTCGGCGAGCGCGCGGAGGACGTGTTCCTGGTCGAAGGGCCAGGCCTGGGCGACGCGAAAAAAGTCATTGCGGTCGAGACCGCGCTGATTGAAGTCTTGCGTTCGTAAGGTCGCGCCTCCGCGCCACGTGAGAATCACACTGACGCGGTGCGGGAAGACAGCCTGCGAGCCGGCGCCGGCATCAAGGGCCGCTCTGACAGCCACTTTTCAGGCCGTAGCCAACGAAAACCACTATCGGCGCGGTGCCCAAAAGCCCGAGATCCCCACGGGCTACACCTTCAAAAAGTGCTCGCGGTAATACTTGAGTTCTTCAATCGACTCGATAATGTCGGCCAGCGCCTCATGCTTGCCATGCTTGACCAATCCCTTGGCAAGTTCGGGCCGCCAGCGCTTGCACAGCTCCTTGAGCGTTGACACATCGAGATCGCGGTAGTGAAACCAGTCTTCCAGAGCGGGCATCGATTTGGCCATGAAGCGACGGTCCTGGCACACCGAGTTGCCGCACATCGGTGACGCGGCTTTGGGCACGTGCAGCTTCAAAAACTCAAGCATGCGCAACTCGACCGCTCGCTCATCAAGCGTCGACGCTTTGACCTTGGAAATCAGACCCGACTTGGCATGCGTCGATTGATTCCACTTGTCCATGCCGTTCATCACCTCGTCGGATTGGTGCAAAACCAGCACCGGTGCTTCGGCGACGATGTTGAGTTGCGCGTCAGTGATGACGAGTGCGACTTCGATGATGCGGTCACTGTCCGGCAGCAAGCCGGTCATTTCCATGTCGATCCAGATCAGGTTGTTTTGGTCTTGGGCCATACCCATATGTGCGGGATAATTGAGTGAATCGATTGTCGCACAGCGACTTCCCCTCGCCCTGGCGCAACCGTTGCCAACAGTTACTGTGACCCCCGTCACTTCAACTGCGCGCCGCATTCCTGGTACTCACATGTCGCCTACTGGTTTCAGCTTTTTGTTTCTCGCTACCCTCGCCTTGATGCTGGTGCTCAAGTGCTGGCTCGCTCTGCGGCAGGCACGCAGCGTAGCCGCGCATCGCGATGCGGTGCCGGAAGATTTCGCTGCTGCCGTCGATTTGAGCGCCCACCACAAGGCCGCCGACTACACGCGCGCCAAGCTCGGTTTCGGCCTGATCGAGACGGTATTTGGCGCTTTCCTGCTGGTCAGTCTCACCCTCGCTGGCGGCATTGACGCCGTGTTTGGCTGGGCCGGCAGCATCGCCAGCGGCCTATGGCGTGAAGTGCTCGGCGCAGGCGTGGTATTCGCCCTGCTCTCGGCCCTCGACCTGCCGTTTGCCGCCTGGCGCAGTTTTGTGATCGAAGCAAAATTCGGGTTCAACCAGATGACCTGGAAACTGTTCGTCACCGACACCTTGAAGGGCGCGCTGCTCGGCGTTGTGCTGGGGGGCGTCGTGCTCGGTGGCGCGGTGTGGTTGATGACTTCACTGGGCGCGCTCTGGTGGCTGTGGGCGTGGTTTGCCTGGATGGCCTTCAACTTGCTGCTGTTGTGGTTGTTCCCCACTTACATTGCGCCGCTGTTCAATAAGTTTGTGCCCATGCCCGACGGGCCGCTGAAATCACGCATTGAGGCCCTGCTCACGCGCACCGGCTTTCGCTTACAGGGCTTGTTCGTGATGGATGGCTCGACGCGCTCCAGTCACGGCAACGCCTACTTCTCGGGCCTCGGCAGCGCCAAACGCATTGTGCTGTTTGACACCCTGATTTCGCGCCTGGACGAAAATGAGGTTGAAGCCGTACTGGCACACGAGTTGGGCCACTTCAAGCGCCGTCACATTATCAAGCGCATCGCCGTGCTGTTTGCGCTCTCCTTGCTGTTCCTCTGGCTACTCGGCGAGTTGGCCAATGCGGCATGGTTTTATGCCGGTCTCGGCGTTTCCCACATCAGCGCCGGTACCGCCCTCACCTTGTTTGCGCTCGTGCTGCCGGTGTTCACCTTCATTTTTCACCCTCTCACCAGCATAAGTTCGCGCAGGCATGAATACGAAGCCGATGAATTCGCGGCCGGCATTACCGGCGCGCAACCTCTGATCGCGGCGCTCACCAAACTATACAAAGACAACGCCGCCACGCTGACGCCGGACAAATGGTTTTCAGCGTTTTACGATTCGCACCCGCCCGCCCCTCTGCGCGTGGCACGGCTAAAGACCTTGGCGGCATGAACCGTCCGGCGTACTGGCCGAGCCGGTGCCGCAACTGCGCGTGCCGCCACCATCTCGACGGCACGAACCGTGGCGGCAACCTTGTCTGATCTGCTCACCCGCCACTGCGCCCCCTGCGAAGGAGGTCACCCGCTGGCCGCGGTTGCCGCGCGTGAATTGTTGGCGCAACTCAAAGGCTGGGAGATTCTGGACGGTAGACTGGTCAAGACCTACGCCTTCAGGAACTATTTCGAGACGATGGCATTCGTGAATGGCCTCGCACTGATCTCGCACCGCGAAGACCACCATCCGGAGTTGGTGGTGAACTACAACAAATGCGAAGTGCGCTACGACACCCACTCTGTGCAGGGCCTCACCGACAACGATTTCATTTGCGCGGCCAAGGCTGACGCAATGCTCAAGCTTTGAGCGCAATGCCGTCAAGCCCGGCGCCGACCGATGCCGGAACTGAAAATAGCGCAGCCAACGCAGGCGCCAGCTCGGGTGCCGACTCAAGGTCGAACAGCGGTACCGTCATTGCAGTGTTCGGGCGCCGCTTTGAAATCGAGACCGATGCGGGCGCGCACCTCGACTGCGTGACGCGCGGCAAGAAGCACAACGTGGCCTGTGGTGACCGCGTCCTCTGCGCCGTCACCGGGCCAGGCCAGGGCGTTATCAATCAGGTGTTGCCGCGGCGCAATTATTTGGAGCGCTCCGACGCCTACAAACAAAAAAGCATCGCCGCCAATGTCGATCAGGTGCTGGTGCTCGCCGCGGTCGAGCCGCGCGCATCGGAAGAGTTCATCACCCGTGTGCTGCTGATCGCGCACGCCGCTGATGTCCCGGCGCTGATCGTACTCAACAAGACCGACATGGCTGGCCGCGAAGCGGCGCGTGCACGCTTGAACATGTTTGTGGCGGCGGGCCATGACGTCATTACGCTTACCGCCAAGCCGCGCGACGGCACTCTGCCATCGGCCCAAGAGGCGCTCCTGGAGCGGCTCCTGGGCAAGTGCACCGTATTGGCCGGGCAATCGGGCATGGGCAAATCGAGCCTCATCAATGCGTTGGTGCCGGGCGCCGCGGCGGTGATTGGCGAACTATCTGCTGCGCTCAAGGCAGGCAAGCACACCACCACGTTTTCGCGCCTGTACCGCATCGATGCCGCCAGCACCATCATCGACTGCCCCGGCATGCAGGAAGTGGGGATACATCATCTGCGCCAGGCTGATCTCGAAGCGGGCTTCCATGAATTTGCACCCTACCTTGGCACCTGTCGCTTCGCCAACTGCCGCCATTTGCACGAGCCGAACTGTCCGATACGCGCGGCAGTATCCAGTGGCGCGATCCATCCCGAGCGCTTTGCGTTGTATCAAAAACTTACCGCAGACACCGGAGCATGATTCGCGTCTGGCGTGCCTACGATCTGGTTGAAGCCACCCATCTGCGCAACGTGCTGGACGCAGCCGGCATCTTTTCGTTTTTGCGCAATGAGCATTTGCTGCGTGTCGCCGGTGAAGTGCCGTTTGATCAGACTTGGCCCGAAGTCTGGATCACCGACGACAACCAATTTGCGGAAGCGCGTGATCTGATCCGTGAAATCCGCCGCCCGCAGCACACGCCCGGCTGGACTTGTGGGCAATGCAACGAGTGGCTCGAAGGTCAGTTCAGCGCCTGCTGGAACTGTGGCGCTGAACGTGGTACGCCATGACTGCGATGACTCCGTTGACCTAAACGAGAGCGCATCGCGCCGCTAGCAGCCGATCGGGCGCACCCCAGCATTACACCCAGCTCGCCACCGCCAGCATCGCCAGCAACAGCATCCACAACACCAGGGCACGCCAGACCAGACCCACCGTGCTCGACAAGAAAGCCGCGTCTGCCTCCAGTCCAGAGCCGATTTCGATTCGGTCATCAATCGCCACTCCCGCCTGGCCGATGCCATCCCGCAAGGGTTTGCCAAGGGTTACTCCAATCGCCCCGGCTCCGCTTGCCAGCACGATGCCCAACTCCGGGTCGCGCCAGCGCGCTGCTTGATTGCGCCAGCAGTAGACTGCATCCTCAAAATTGCCCACCACGGCAAAACCAATCGCGGTCAGCCGCAGCGGCACCCAGTCGATCCAGCGCGCCGCCTGACGCGCGAAATGGCCAAACCCCAGATTGGCACGGTCCGCCGCTCCGGTGCTGCGTGGGCTGCCTGCACTGCCTGCCGCGTCCGCGCCGCTCATGTTCCCGGCGCTCAAACCTCGGCTGCGCCCAGTTGCGCCGCCCACCGCTGCAGTTGCACCCCACTGCGCCTTGAGCGATAGTGTCAACCGGTAGAGCAGCGCCCCAGCCGGCCCCGGCAGCACCGCAAACCAAAAAAGCACGCCAAATACATGATGGTGAGAAGCCATCAGTGCTTCCTCAATCGCGAGACGCGCAATCTCGGTGGAATTGAGCTCATCGGCAGAGCGCCCGCGCCACGCCCCCATCAGTGCACGTGCCTGCGGCAAATCGCCGGCGGCAAGCGCACGGTGAATGTCGGTGAAGTGATGGCTGAACTGGCGAAAGCCCATCGTGAGATACAGGATCAACACATTCCAAGCCCAAGCCAGGACGAACGACACCTGGTCGAGCGCGTAATAGATCACCCAGGACAACGCGACCAGCGGCAGCACGGTCAGCAACCACGCCGTGACGCCATGATGATGCTCTCCCGCATTGAGATGATGCTCGATGAAGTCGAACCCGCTGCGCAGTGGCCTGCCGACGCGCACGCGGTCAGGCAGTGGACGCAATTGTTCGAGCAGCAGTGCCGCGAGCAGGGACATGAATGTCATGCGCACGAAGATAACATGACGATGTAACCCTGCGCCCCTGGCAGACGCTGCGACCGCCACGCGCAGATACAATCAGCGACTCTCGGGAGCACCACCAAGCTCGATTACGCACCAAGAGGCAGCGCTTCGAACTGCCTCAGCAGGAGACCCCATGCAGATCACGGCCCCGTTCGGCTACGGCGACATCGTTCCGCTTGAGAAGAGCCACAGGGTGCTGCTGCCAAGCATTGGGGCGGTGACAGGCAGCGGCAACGGCGGCACGTCGGCGAGTGCGGTGCCATCGTTCTGCCGCAACCTCAACGCGATGGCGATTTCGTTCTCGGAATTCATCGTCGCTTCGCGCGATTACCCGATCGTATTTTCTACCAGCGACAACGGCAAGACCTACTCCCCCCTCGCAGTGCTTGGATTGGGCAACGAGCAAAATTTGTTCGTCAATATCGATGGGGAATGGACTGCGGACACCTATCTGCCCGCTTTCGTGCGGCGCTATCCTTTCTGCATTTCCAAGGTATACGTAGACGGTCAGCCGCAGACTGACAAGGTAGTCTGCATCGACAAGGCCTACATTGATGAAGCTGGTATCGCGCTGTTTGACCAGGCAGGCAAGCCCGCGCCACAGTGGATCGAGCGAGAAAAGCTGTTGTCCGAATACGAAGCCGACCTCGATCTCACCGCGCAAATGTGCGCGATCTTCACCAAGCTTGATTTGTTTTCTCCCTTTACCATGCAGGTCAATGAGGCTGGCCGCCAGGCGCTGGAACTACAAGGCATGCAGCGCATCGACGAAGCCAAGTTTCTTGCTCTCAAGGCGGCCAATCACAAGGCGCTGGTCGAGAAAGGCCTGATGGGCCGCATCTACGCGCATTTCTTCTCGCTGGCCAATTTCGCACGGCTCTATGACCGCGCGGTCAAGCAGACACCAGCGAAAAAGCGCGCGCTGCGCGGTACAAAGTAGGTCGATTTGCCAATAGCCACCATCGGAAGAAGCGCTCCAGGAGCAGTTCTTCACGGCAGTTGGCGCGCAATCCGTTCCGGCCGTGATTCTTCCGACTGCCTTGGTCTGGCAAGGCGCACGATCAGATTGGTGTGCCGGCCCGTCGCTGCGCGATTCCGGTGGGAGGAGCTTAGACCGCGCGCAGGAAGTGATACAGATTGCGCAGCATTGCCGCTGTCGCGCCCCAGATGAATTGGTCTTCATAAGGCATGGCGTAGAAGTGCCGCTCGCGGCCCATCCAGGGGCGGCTGCGCTTTTCGTGATTGACCGGGTCGAGGATAAAGTCGAGCGGCACTTCAAAGGCAGCGGCGACTTCGTTTGGATCGAGCGTAAGCTCGAATGGTGGCAGCACCAAAGCCACCACCGGCGTAACGGCATAGTTGGTGACTGTGTGATACGCGGGCAGCATGCCGATGACTTCGATGTGTTCGCGCGCAAGGCCGATTTCTTCCCGGGTTTCGCGCA
Organism: Burkholderiales bacterium; assembly: GCA_031362905.1. GTDB lineage: Bacteria > Pseudomonadota > Gammaproteobacteria > Burkholderiales > JAEUOS01 > CANJDH01. Next base: position 10,770 of record JANLTL010000680.1, read on the forward strand.
GCGCAGTGGCAGTCGCGTCGAGGTCGGACGCTTCCACCCGCCCGCCCGGAAAGCTGATTTGTCCCGGATGGAGCTTCATGTGCAGCGGGCGCTGGGTGAGCAGGAGCGTGAGTGAAGCGCGTTGCACCAGCGGAATCAGTACTGCAGCCGGTTTGTAGGCCTCCCCGGCAGCCAATCCCTCGATCAGCCCGTCCGCCCCATCCGGCGCAGCGAATTGGCCGTCGCCAAGCATTTCGTGCTGCCATCCGCGCGGCTCCCGAAAGCGGGTGCGCAGCGACTGCGGTGTGACACCGCGCACCGGTGCAAGGCCCGCGTTGTAGAGGGCCGGGTCTTGGCGCGCGATGGCACGCGCCTCGTCGTTTGAAATAATGCCCCGCCGTTCAGTCATGGAGCAGACATTTTGAAGTGACTTGCATCATGACGAGACGCATCCTCTGACGGGGTAGTCATGTTTTTGAAGAGGGAATAACAGAAAGCAAAACGGGGCGACCGCTTCCGGTACGCCCCGCTGGGGTGTTACATAGACCATTGCGGCCGGCTGTGGCTGATTAAGTGGCCGCAGACTCCGCTACCGCCACGGCTGCTTTTTCCGCGCGCTTGTGCAGCTTTTCCTTGATGCGCGCCGATTTGCCCGAACGCTCACGCAAGAAGTAGAGCTTGGCGCGGCGGACGTCCCCTCGACGCTTGACTTCAATCGACGCAATCAGTGGCGAATAAAGCTGGAACGTGCGCTCTACGCCTTCACCCGAAGACACTTTGCGGACGATGAAGGAGGAGCCGATGCTGCGATTGCGGCGTCCGATTACCACGCCTTCAAATGCCTGCACCCGCTTGCGCTCGCCCTCAACGACGTTGACGTTGACGATCACGGTGTCGCCGGGGGCAAACACGGGGATGTTTTTCGCCAGACGCGCGATTTCTTCCTGATTAAGTTGCTCAATGATACTTCCGGGATTAACCCGCATTTTGGTTTTGCCCAACGCGGGTGCGGTTGCGGTGTTCCCGGAACTACGCGCCTGCTCGGCCTTCTTGACGTCGTCGATGGTTTTGCTCATGAGTATTGCCTTTCTGCACATATTGTGCGGTTGGCCGCTTTTGAATCTGGCCACCTTGACCCGGCAACCCGATCCAGCGAACTTGACAGAAGAGCAGGCTTGGCGCACCTGCGCCAGCCTGATACCGCCGTTTGTCATTCGAGATTCAGCTCTTTGCGCACCTGCGCCCAGAGCTTCGCCTCGTCCTTGCTCAATGCACCGGAAGCCCATGCTTTCGCCAACTCGGGCCGCCGTAGCATCGTCCGCACCAGCGATTGCTGCAACCGCCAGCGCGCAATTTCGGCATGGTTGCCGGACAACAACACGTCCGGCACCCGTTCACCTGCGTACTCCTCGGGGCGCGTGTAATGCGGGCAATCGAGCAGACCGTTGACAAACGAATCCTGCTCCACCGACGCATCATCATTCATCACGCCCGGCAATTGCCGCACCACGGTATCGATCAAAACCAGCGCTGCCAGCTCACCGCCGGACAGCACGTAGTCGCCAATCGATACTTCTTCATCTACACAACGCGCGATCACCCGCTCGTCGATTCCTTCGTAGCGGCCACAAAGCAATATCACGCCGCAGCCGTCTTGCATCTCATCTCGCAGCTGTATCACCTTGGGGTGGTCCAGCGTCTTGCCTTGTGGCGAGAGGTATATCACTCTCGTCCGTAAACCTGCACCCGCCTGCGCAGCCTTCGCCGCGTGAATCGCCGCTTCCAGCGGTGCTCCCTGCATCACCATCCCCGGCCCGCCACCGAAGGGCCGGTCGTCTACCCGGCGATATGCGTTACCGGCGTAGTCGCGCGGGTTCCAACACGCCAGATGCCATGCTTGCTGCTCCAGTGCCCGCGCCGTGATGCCATGCGCCGAGACACTGGCGAACATTTCGGGGAACAGCGTGATCGCATCAAACCGCACCATCGCCGCTCCCTCTTCTACTCTTCCAAACCCAAGCTTTACCGCGCCAACTGCCCATCCAAACTCAACTCAGCAACGGCTTAGTAGTCCAGCCCCCAGTCCACCGTGATCCTGCCCAGATTGAGATCCACCGCATCGATGTAGTGCGCTACAAACGGGATCAATCTCTCACCCCCAGCCTGGACACCTGCCGCCGCTGCAGCTTGCGCCGCCACGGGAGCCAGCGGTCGCACGCGCAGCACGTGATGCGGCCCCAGATCCAGCAACCCCTCCACCCGCCCCAGCGATTCCCCCTGCCGGTTAATCACCGCCAGACCGATCAAATCGGACCAGTAAAACTCGTTTTCACTGTTCGCTGAAAACTGTGAGCGCGGCACCGCAATCTGCAAACCCTTGAGCGCGAAGGCCGCATCGCGATCCTCCACCCCCGGCCACTTCGCCACGAGCGTGCCACCATGTTCGGCGACCTGCTCGGGCACCACGCACTGCCAATCGGGCCTGGTCTCGGCGCCGCGATTGATCCACCACAGCGAAAAATCCTTGAGACCGTCACGCGCCTCGCCAAACATGTAGAGTTTGATCCAGCCTTTGAGACCGTAGGGCTCTTTGACCTGCGCCATCACCACCAAATCAGATGGCACAGGCGCCCCTGCGCGTGTCAACGGCGGCGCCACTGCGTGCCGCCTTGACGCGCGGTGTTACGCCGCTGCCGCAACAGCCGCTGGCGCCTTCTTGGCGAACTGCTTGAGCAATCGCGACACCGACGGCGAGACTTGCGCGCCGACATTTTTCCAGTGGGTTACGCGCGCCAGATCAAAGCGCAGCGATTCTTCACCTTCGCTCGCGATCGGGTTGTAAAACCCGACGCGCTCAATGAACCGGCCATCGCGCGGATTGCGAGAATCGGCGGCGACGATGTTGTAAAAAGGACGGCCCTTTGCGCCGCCACGAGCCATACGAATGCTGACCATTAAACTGCCCTCACAAATGAAATTAACTGCAGAGATTGACACTGGCGGAATGACTTCCCCAACACTCTGGCATGAGCCGCTTCGCGACACTGTCGAAGCCATGGCCCTGCCAAAAACCCTGACCCGCCCGAACCGGATGAAGCCATCTTTGATTATTCCAAAAAACATGCCAGCCTCGTAAGAGGCATGTTTTTTGTCATGATTTAAGCAACTCTCAATAGAACCCATGCGCGAGGTCTGGGCGAAATTGCTGCCCTGCGCCCCTGCCCGCTTAAAAAGCATGCGGTTTTCCGGATAGAGAATCGCAGGAAAGCCTTGAATTATAAACAAATTGTGCTGCCCTTGCAATGCTCTCGTACCCCCTCATGGCTGGACTTTGGCCGCCGGCGAGGCCCGGACCAGTCGGGCAAAACCGTGCCATCACTGCGAAATCACCGTACACTGCGATCCTCTGCCGCCAATTTTTGCCACGAAATCAAGATTTACCCCAGACCGTGAACTACCCACTCAACGACACTCAGGCGCTGGCGCCGATGTTCGAGACCGCCAACCCGGAACCCCCGGCAATTGATTCAGGGCGGCTGCGCATCCTGCAAGGTGTGCCGCTCGGCTTGTCTGCCAATTGGCGCCTGGCTCAGGGAGTGGACAGTTTGGTCGCTGCGCGTGCCCACGGCAGCCATGTCTGGGATACCGCCGGCAACGAATATGTGGACTACGTCTGCGGTCTAGGCACCGTGCTGCTGGGCCACGCACATCCTGACGTCAACGCCGCGATTTCCGCGCAGCTTGAATTGGGCATCCAGACTGCTGCCACCAACCCGCGGGAAATCCAGCTGGCAGACGAATTGTGCGCGGCGATGCCAGGGATGGACTCAATCCGTTTTCACATCAGCAACGCAGCCGCGATCCTGACGGCGCTAAAGATTGCGCGGGTCGCTACCTCGCGCGATCTGGTCGTGCGCTTCGCCGGGCACTATCACGGTCGTCAAGCGCTGGGTGAGACTCTGGTGTTGCCTTGGAATGATGCTGAAGCGTTGCGTGCGGCATTCTCTGCGCACGGAGCCACGATTGCCGGTGTGATCGTCGAACCGGTGATGGCGAGCCGCGGCGGGTTTGAGCCGGCGGGCAGCTTCCTTGGCCTGGTGCGCCACCTCACGTCCAGCCACCAGTCACTGTTCATCCTCAACGAATCGTTCACCGGATTGCGCATTGCGCTGCAGGGGGCGATCGGCAAGTACCTGTTGACCGGCAAGCTTGGACCGGACCTTGTGATCTGCGGCCAGTCGCTTGGCAACGGCGCTCCCATCGGTGCGCTGGCGGGCTGCGCCAAGCTGATGGAACTGCTGGTGACCAACGCAGTGCCGCACTTCAGCACCTTCAACGGCAACGGCCTCGGCATCGCAGCGGGCCTTGCGATGTTGTCACGCCTGCGCCTCGGTGGCCAAGGCCTGTACCACAACCTGACCACACGTGGTCGGCAGTTGATGAGCGGCCTGGAACAACTGGGAATCGAGACTGGCGTGCCAGTCATCACGCGCGGGCCAGGCCCCATATTCTGGGTCGATTTGTCGAGCAAGCCCGCTTCAGAGCCCGCCTTCGACGTACCCATGGCCGAGCACCCGCGCTACGAGCAGTTTAGGCACGCCATGCTGGAGCATGGCGTGCGTCTGTTGCCTGGTGGCACTTGGTACATCGGCACCGCCCACGACGACATCGACATCGACCTCACATTGTCAGCGGCACGCGTCGTGCTGGCTGAAATTGGAGCGGCGGGTTGACGCTGTTGCGCTGGGCAGCTGTCGGGTTTTTACTGGCTGGTGCTGCGGCCGCGCCACTCAACATCCTGCATGCCACATTGTTCAGCGGGGCGGAGCTGGCGCGGGTGCCGCTGGTACGTGATTCCGGAATGTCGGCGCAGTCATTTCCGCCGCTGATCCTCAGCCTCAAACCGGAGCACAGTCCGGTGGCCGTAACGCTCGAAGCCGAGTATTCCACCACCACCAGCACGCCTGCGGCAAACCGCTATCTGACTCACTTGATCAGTGGCAGCGAGATCGCCGCCAAAGCAGAAACGGTACTCAATGGCGCACCCGGTGACGCCGCACCGCGCGCACAAAACCATCCTCTGCTGCGCACCAAAATCAACACGCCCGGCGTCTACAGCGTACTGGTCAGTGAAGCCTCAGTCCCTGCGTTTGCCCTGGGCAAAGCAACGCTGACGGTGCGCGCGAACACGCGCCGTGCAGACGTGGTCAACGTGCTCGCGGGTATTGCGTTCATGTTGATTGGCTCGGTTACGCTGTTTGCGACGTCGAAGCGGCGCCTGCGTTGAAGCACTGACTTACTACGCAATACAGAATGTCCACCGGACACTTCCCCGTCACTAAAAACAAGGTCAGAACCCGACGTTGTTTCTGCCCTTCAGTTTGAGAATGTCGCGCGCCTCGTCGGGTGTCGCGACCTCGAGTGACAGTGCTTCCAGGATCGTGCGAATCCGCGTGACCTGATCGGCATTGGTCTTGGCGAGCGTGCCCGGGCCATCCCACAGGGAGTCTTCAATGCCGACACGGCAGTTGCCGCCCATGATCGCCGACATGGTGATGAGCGGCATCTGGTTGCGCCCGGCGCCGAGTACCGACCAAACATAGTCGTCGCCGAACAGTCGGTCGGCCGTGCGTTTCATCTGCATCACATCTTCCGGGTGTGGGCCGATACCACCCAG
>JANLTL010000553.1:0-7385 GCA_031362905.1 Burkholderiales bacterium
TCCATCAGCTCCGGCCCCTGCACCCCCATTGCGTCGGCTGGCCAATTGTCCACGTCGGTGGTTGTCATCAATTGGCCCCCTTGCTCAATGCCGGTGATCATGACCGGCTTGAGGTTGGCGCGCGCAGCGTAGACTGCCGCAGAGTAGCCGGCCGGGCCGGAGCCAAGAATCAACACGCGGGCGTGGCGGTGGCTTGAAGTGGTCATGACGAGGGACAAAGGGCTAGAGGTGGCGAACAATCCGCGGTGACGGGAAGGTGGGGCCGAAAAAGTAAGCGCCACGCTACAATTTGCATGTTCGACGGTAGCCAAACACACGACTCTGAATAGGAGGTCAGAGTTACGAATTATCCCACAGCGGCCTGATTGGTTTGATCGAATCAGTGCTTGGCCAATCTGACGGGAACGTCCCGGGAATTGATGCGACCAACAAACCAGCCACCTGGGCGGGGGACTGAGCCAAGTGCCATTGCAGGAGTCCAGGGGTCCAGGCGTCAACGTTGGGGCAGCGCCGGTTTTTCGCGATGCCGTCACAGCAGACACTGCCGAGGTCACGGCAACTGCCGCGGTCACGGCACGCAAGGTTCGATACTGTATATTTTTCAGTCTGCATTGAAGTCGTTTTCTAAACAGGAGAATGTCGCATGGCGCAATCCCACATCCACCCTGGCATGCTGCGCAATGTGCCGCTCTTCGCGGTGCTTAACGAAATCCAGGTGGCGTCGCTCGCCGGAGTCATGAGCCGACGTTCAGCGGTGAAAAATCGGGCCGTCATGCACGCTGGAGATGCGACCGACAGCCTGTACATCATCATCAGCGGCCGGGTGAAGGTGCAGATGGCGGATGACGAGGGCAAGGAAGTGATCCTCGCTGGGCTCGGTCCGGGCGAATTTTTCGGCGAGATGGGATTGATGGACGACGAGCCGCGCGCGGCTTCCGTGGTCACCACTGAGGCCTGCGAATTCGTGGTCATTACCAAGGATGATTTCAACGCTCTTCTCAAGGATAATTTTGAGCTTGCGATGGTGATCATGCGCGGTTTGGTCAAACGTTTGCGCGAAGCTGACCGCAAAATCGAGAGCCTGGCCTTGCTGGATGTCTATGGCCGCATTGCGCGCGTACTGATTGAAAACTCCGAGGAAATTGACGGGCAGAGGATTGTCAAGAGCCGGCTGCCGCGCCAGGACATTGCCAAGATGATTGGGGCCTCCCGTGAAATGGTCAGCCGCGTGATGAAGGGCCTTGAGGTCGGCGGCTACATCGAGGTCCGCGACGACGGCTCCACGCTCCTGCGCGAGCGACTGTCCTCGCACCTTTAGCACGCGCGCTGGCCAGACTTTCCATACAGTGTGTGCGCATACAGTGCACAGCCCTATAATCGCGGCATGAACTCCGCTGTTTCAGAACCAGCTACCGGGTCAACACGGGTGACGCGCCTGCTCGGAGAAGCGCGCTGGCTGGCATTCGCGACGGTGGCGTTTTTTCTGGTGTTGATCCTTGCAACCTATCAGCGCGACGATCCATCGTGGTCGCACAACGCGGCTGCTGGGGCGGTACGCAATGCGGGCGGTTACGTTGGCGCCCGTTTGGCCGACATGCTGTTGTCTGCCTTTGGCGCTTCTGCATGGTGGCTTGTTGCATTGCTGATCTATCTGCTCATCGCTGTTTACCGCCGCCTAGGCGCTGCAGCCGAAACAGCGGTCGCTGCTTATCCGGCGGGAGCAACCTTGCTGGATCGCCGCTCGCTGTTTGCCGTGTTTGGCGGTTTCGCGTTGCTGCTGCTGTGCAGCAGTGCGCTCGAAAGCCTGCGGCTGTATTCGCTCAAAGTGCAATTGCCGCAGGTGGCGGGTGGCATGCTTGGGGATGCTGCGGGAAAGTTTGCCGAATCCTGGTTTGGCTTTACCGGCTCCACTTTGCTGCTGCTGCTGGGCGCCGCAGTAGGATTTTCCCTGTTCACAGGTGTCTCCTGGCTTACCGTTGCCGAGAAAACCGGTGCGGCGTGTGAGTGGCTGTTCGAGCGCATGAGAGCGAAGCTGGAGGAGCGGCGTGACCGCCAGGTGGGCGTCGTTGCGCAGGAAGTGCGCGAACAGATCGTCGAGGAAGAGCGGCGTGATCTGTTTGAGGATCACTCGACGATTCGCATCGAACCCCCGGTGGTCGAAGTGCCGCAATCGCCACGCGCCGAACGGGAAAAGCAGGCGCCATTGTTTGCCGATCTGCCCGATACGGGGTTGCCGCCCTTGCTTTTGCTCGATGCTCCTCCGGAGACGGTCGAGACGGTGAGTGCCGAAACCGTTGAGTTCACGTCGCGCTTGATCGAGAAAAAACTCAAAGACTTCAACGTGCAAGCCGAAGTGAAGGCCGCGTATCCCGGCCCGGTGATCACGCGCTACGAGATAGAACCGGCCATTGGCGTCAAAGGCAGCCAGATTGTCGGGCTTGCGAAGGATCTCGCACGGGCGCTCTCGCTGGTATCGGTGCGCGTAGTCGAAACGATTCCCGGCAAGAGCTTGATGGGGCTGGAGCTGCCCAACCCGAAACGTCAGATTGTGAGGCTGTCGGAGATTTGCGGTTCGCAGGTCTACAACGACAACGCCTCAGCCCTGACGATCGCGATGGGCAAGGACATTGCTGGCAAACCGGTCATTGCCGATCTTGCCAAGATGCCGCATTTGCTGGTGGCGGGTACGACTGGCTCGGGAAAATCGGTAGCGATCAACGCCATCATCCTGTCATTGCTGTACAAGGCCGAACCGAAAGATGTGCGCTTGATCCTGATCGATCCGAAGATGCTTGAGATGTCGGTCTACGCAGACATCCCGCATCTGCTCGCCCCGGTAGTCACAGACATGAAACAGGCGGCCAATGCACTCAACTGGTGTGTGGGTGAAATGGAGCGGCGCTATCGGCTGCTCAGTTCGCTGGGCGTGCGCAATCTTGCCGGCTACAACAGCAAGATCACCGACGGCGTCAAAAGCGGCAAGCCGCATACCAATCCGTTTTCGCTCACGCCCGATGCCCCCGAGCCCCTCGACCATTTGCCGATGATTGTGGTCATTATCGACGAGCTGGCCGATCTGATGATGGTCGCGGGCAAGAAGATTGAGGAGCTGATCGCACGCCTCGCGCAGAAGGCGCGGGCGGCGGGCATTCATTTGATTCTCGCTACGCAACGGCCCAGTGTGGATGTCATCACCGGCCTCATCAAGGCCAACATCCCGACGCGCATTTCGTTTCAGGTGTCGAGCAAGATTGATTCGCGTACCATCCTCGACCAGATGGGCGCGGAGTCGCTGCTGGGACAGGGTGACATGCTGTTCCTGCCGCCTGGCTCGGGCTTGCCGCAACGTGTCCACGGCGCGTTTGTGTCCGACGAAGAAGTGCACAAGGTGGTAAAGCATCTCAAAACGCTTGGTGCAGCCAACTATATTGAAGGCATCCTCGAGGGCGGCGTGCTCGAAGGGGAAGAGGGAGGAGCGGCTGCCGAGGCGGGCGCCGATGCCGAGAGCGACCCGCTCTACGATCAGGCAGTCGAGGTGGTGCTCAAGAACAAGCGTGCGTCGATCTCTTTGGTGCAACGCCATCTGCGCATTGGCTACAACCGCGCTGCGCGCCTGCTCGAAGGAATGGAGAAGGCCGGACTGGTATCGAGCATGCAGGGCAATGGCAATCGCGACATCCTCGCGCCAGCGCGTGCCGAATAAGCTGGTGTGCCCAGATCCGTGCCGCGGGTGGCTGCGGCCTTTGCGAAGGTTCACACTGCAATGAATCTCATCGCATCAATGCGATTCCCTTTCGGGATGGGCGCACTTTCGTTGTCGTTTTTGTTGTTGGCCAGTACCAGCCATGCTGCCGCGCTCGATGCCCTGCGCGAATTCGTCAAATCGACGCGCTCCGGCAAAGCGGCTTTCACCCAGGTCATTGTCAACAAGGGCGGCAAAGTATCGAACCCGGCTGCGGGCACTTTCGAGTTTCAGCGGCCCGGCAAGTTTCGCTGGGTCTACCACAAGCCCTATGAGCAATCGATCGTCGGTGACGGCGAAAAGCTGTGGATCTACGACAAGGACTTGAACCAGGTCACGGTAAAGAAACTAGGAGGAGCGCTTGGCCAGAGCCCGGCTGCCATTCTCGCGGGCAGCGACGATCTGGAGAGGAATTTCACCCTTAAGGACGCCGGAAACAAAGACGGTCTGGAGTGGCTCGAAGCCACGCCCAAAGCCAAAGACACCACGTTTGAGGTGGTGCGCATTGGCTTGCGGCGCGAGGGTGGCACTGCCAGTCTCGCAGCCATGGAGTTGGTCGACACCTTCGGTCAAACATCGGTGCTCACTTTTGGCAAACTCGATCGCAACGTTGTACTCGCCGCCGACACCTTCCGCTTCGTGCCGCCCAGGGGCGCTGATGTGTTTGGGGACGAAAAGTGACGCTGCTCCTGTCGCCAAGAGCCGCTGTGGGCAAGGGTTTCAGGCCTTTACTGGCCTGACAGGCGCTCTGGTCAAGGGTTTTCGAGAAATGGCACAACCGAGTTCTGGTGCGGCGTCGGGCACGGAGCGCACTCCGCTTGCCGAGCGCATGCGCCCCTCCACACTGGACGACGTGATCGGGCAGCAGCATTTGCTCGGACCCGGCAAACCGCTGCGTATCGCGTTCGAGATTGGGCGCCCGCATTCGATGATCTTGTGGGGGCCGCCTGGCGTCGGCAAAACCACGTTGGCGCGTCTGATGGCGCGTGGATTCAATGCGCAGTTCCTTGCCATCTCGGCGGTGTTGGGCGGGGTGAAGGAGATTCGCGAAGCAGTGCAGGCCGCGGAGAGTTCGCGCGCACTGGGTGAAGAGACCATTCTCTTTGTCGACGAGGTGCATCGCTTCAACAAGAGCCAGCAGGATGCATTCTTGCCCTATGTCGAACGAGGTCTGTTTACCTTTATTGGCGCGACCACCGAGAACCCCTCGTTTGAAGTCAACGGTGCCTTGCTTTCGCGTGCCACGGTGTATGTGCTCGAACCCATCGGCGCAGATGCACTGCAGGTGTTGCTGGAGCGGGCACGGTTGATGATGGCGGCGCCGCCGATCGACGATGACGCACGCGATCGCCTGACGGGTTGGGCCGACGGTGACGCGCGACGTTTGCTCAATGCGTTCGAAATTGTCGCTGCGTCGGCCATGGCGCAACAGTTGGGCGTGATCACCGCCGCCCTGATCGATGCGGCACTGTCACAGAACCTGCGCCGCTTCGACAAGGGCGGCGACCAGTTCTACGACCCAATCAGCGCCCTGCACAAATCGGTGCGTGGCTCCAATCCCGACGCGTCGCTGTACTGGCTGGTGCGAATGCTCGACGGCGGCGCCGATCCGCGCTATCTCGCGCGTCGCCTGGTGCGCATGGCGGCAGAAGATGTTGGCCTTGCTGATCCACGCGCACTGCGCCTCACGCTCGATGCGGCAGAGACCTACGAGCGCCTTGGTTCGCCTGAAGGCGAACTGGCGCTGGCCGAAGCGGTGGTGTATCTGGCAGTGGCACCGAAATCGAATGCCGTTTACAACGCCTACAACGCGGTGCGTGCGCATATTGCCAAAGACAGCAGTCGGCCGGTGCCCATGCATTTGCGCAATGCACCGACGCGCATGATGAAGGACTTGGGATTCGGCAAGGAGTACCGCTACGCGCACAACGAAGCCGATGCCTACGCGGCGGGGGAGCGCTATTTGCCCGATGGTATGGCTGACGAACACTGGTATCAGCCGGTGGCACGCGGCATGGAAATCAAGATCGGTGACAAGCTCGCCCAGTTGCGCGCGCGTGACGCCGATGCCAAAGCGAGTGAAAAGCGGCGCGGTTAAAATCAATAGCTGGTCCCCACGCGATTTTTCTTCGCCTTACCGATGCTTGATATCCAGTTGCTCCGCAAAGACCTGCAGGCCGTTGCCACGCGCCTCGCCTCCCGTCCCTTCGTGCTTGATGCCGACAAGTTTCAAGCGATCGAGCGTGAGCGCAAGGAAGTGCAGATTCGTACGCAGGAGCTACAGGCGCAGCGCAACAGCTTGTCCAAGCAGGTCGGCGCGCTCAAAGCCAAGGGTGAAGACGCATCTGCAGTCATGGCCCAGGTCACCGGCTTTGCCGATGAGCAAAAAGCCTGCGAAGCGCAACTAGGTACGATCCAGACGCACCTTGATGCTCTGCTGCTCGGCATCCCCAATCTGCCGCATGAGAGTGTGCCTGCCGGCAAGTCGGCTGATGACAATCTGGAGGTGCGCCGCATCGGCGCGCCACGCGCTTACGCCTTCGAAGTCAAGGACCACGTCGATATCGGCGCGGCCTTGGGTGGATTGGACTTTGCCGTCGCCGCAAAAATCTCCGGCTCGCGCTTTGCGGTGATGAAGGGGCAGGTCGCACGCCTGCACCGGGCGCTCGCCCAATTCATGCTCGATACGCACACGCAAGAGCACGGTTACACCGAAATTTACGCGCCCTATCTGGTCAATGCCGAGTCCATGCGCGGTACGGGCCAATTGCCGAAATTCGAGGAAGATCTGTTTGCCACCGTCAAAGGCAAAGACGAAAAGCTCTACCTGATCCCGACCGCCGAAGTGCCGGTGACCAATCTGGTGCGCGACGAGATCGTTGCGCCTGAATCACTGCCACTCAAGTTCGTTTGCCATACACCCTGCTTTCGCTCCGAAGCCGGCTCTTACGGCAAAGACACGCGCGGGATGATCCGCCAGCACCAATTCGACAAAGTGGAGTTGGTGCAGATTGCCCACCCTGACCAATCCTACGAGTGCCTGGAGCGGTTGACCGGCCACGCCGAAGCCATCCTGCGCAAGCTGGAGTTGCCCTACCGCGTAATGGTCCTGTGTAGCGCGGACATGGGATTCTCCGCGGCGAAGACGTATGACATCGAAGTCTGGCTACCGGGGCAGAATGCCTACCGCGAGATCTCTTCATGCAGCAACTTCGAAGCCTTTCAGGCGCGCCGGATGCAGGCACGCTATCGTGACGACAAAGGAAAACCGCAGCTCGTACACACCATCAACGGATCCGGGCTGGCCGTCGGCCGCACCCTCGTCGCAATATTGGAGAACTATCAAAACGCCGACGGCGGTGTCACTGTGCCACCAGTGCTGCGCCCCTACATGAATGGTGCGGAACAGATCGCACGGCAGTAGAAGCCATCGATGGCATCCATGCGGGACAGCCTCGCCCCGCCGTTGCGGAAAGGTCGTTTGAGGCAGCCAGTCAAGTAGCGGCGGCCACGCACATGAAAAAACCACCCGAGCTACAGGTGGTTTTTCGTTGGCGGAGAGGGTGGGATTCGAACCCACGGTAGGCTTACACCTACGCCTGATTTCGAGTCAGGTACATTCGACCACTCTGCCACCTCTCCG
>JANLTL010000712.1:0-10384 GCA_031362905.1 Burkholderiales bacterium
CTGGTGCAACAGGGCGAGAACACCGCAACACGGCAGAATGCCGCGCGGGTGGAGCGTGCGCTGACGCAAGCGTTTGCCGACATGCTGGCGCTGGTGCGCACCAAGCCTTGCGACATCACGGCGTCAGCGCCATCTTCATCACCCGTGTCTCAACCGGCCGCGCCAATCCCGGCGTCGCGCAACGAATCCCTGCCTTTGAAATCCGCCATCGGATTGCCCACAGCAGCGGCGACTGCAAGCGCCGCTGTGCGAGCGGAACCAAGGGCGGCGCGATGATCCTTCAGATCGCTTCCGCAGTCACGCTCCAGCGATTGACCACCGTGGCGCTTGCAGCGGCACTGTCGGCAGGCTGCGCGTATATCCCTGTTTCATCGCGCATGCCCGCGGTGAGCGATCCGCCGCGCGCCGCGCCACTGGCAAAACCGGTGGGCGGACGCGGACTCGCGCTGGTGCTGTCGGGTGGCTCGGCGCGCGGCTTCGCGCACATCGGTGTGATCAAGGTGCTCGAAGAGGAAGGCGTTCGCCCCGATCTGATCGTCGGCACCAGCGCAGGCAGCATTGTTGGCGCGCTCTACGCCTCGGGCATGAATGCTGCCGAACTCGAAGCCACGTCGCGCCAGGCCCGCGACGTCTTCGCCGCCGAGACCGATTGGCAGCGCGTGCTGCGTCTCGAAAGCCTGGGCCTGTTCACCGGCAACGCGCTGCACGCCTTCGTCAATCGTCACACCGGCCAGCGCACGCTCGAGACCATGCCGCTGCCATTCGCCGTGATCGCCACCGATCTTGGCAGCGGCAATCCGGTCGCCTTCACGCACGGCGATGCCGCCCACGCAGTGCATGCGTCGTGCGCGATTCCCGGCGTGTTCGAGCCGGTGGAGATACGGGGCCGCCTGTATGCGGATGGCGATTTGTCGAATCCGCTGCCGGTCCGCATCGCACGTCAACTCGGCGCGCGCCAGGTGATTGCCATCGATGTGATTTATCCCCCCGCCGACAGCGCCCGGCCGCGCTCGCCGCTGGGCGTGCTGTTCCAGACCGTGCTGGTGCAGACCTGGCGGCTCAAGGAAGCCGAGCTCGGCGCGGCCGATCTGGTGATTCGACCGGACATTCCGGCCACCGAAAACCAGTACGGTTTCGGTGATCGTGAAATGCTGATCGCGGCGGGCGAAGCGGCGGCGCGCCGCGCGCTGCCGGCGTTGCGTGCGTTGCTGGCGGCATCGGAAACGCAAAAATGAGCGGGAAACAATAGACCCATGCGCAGCGCCATCGCTCCCGCTTCCGTCACCCCGGTGGCACTCAACCTGACCTGCTGGCTCAGTTGCGAGTGCGGGCCAGAGTGCGGTGTGTGGAGCGCCGCCGCCTGCATGGCTGCGGCGCTCGCCAGCGGCGCCGCGATTTTCGCCGCTGCGTCCATGGCATGGGCGCTGCACCGCTTTTCGAGGCGGCGTCCGCCGCTGTTTCGCACCGAAGGGTGGGGTTGATTGATGCCGATTTTTTGTCAAGCCATGCCCATGAAACCATTGGTGGCAGAAGGTTTCCAGAGCTTATCTTCCGAAATCGTTGGTGCACAAGGCTTTCCGGCATGGCATTTGGCGGAGATTCGTAGTTCAATGCCTTGCGGTTTCTTACATCGCGGCGCAAAATAAAATGATGTTCTCCGCCAAAAGCATCCGTCTGATCGCGATCTTCGCATTGTGCGTGATCGGATTCACACAGACTGTGACTGCGGCGATGGGTTGCGCAGCCATGCGCCTCGACCAGGGCCATGCCGTGATGCCATCGGGTGAGCCGTGCGACATGCTGCCCGGCATACCCGGCGCGCTGTGCATGAAACTTTGCGTGCCCGGCGAAGGCCAGACTGCGCAATCCTTTCCTTCGCTGTCCGCCGATGCGCCGGCGCTGCCGCTGCCGGCAGTCGAAGCGATGCTGGTTCAAATCTCTGCAACCAGCTTCGCGCATGCGCGCGCGACGCAGCGCATTCTCGGCCCGCCGCCGCTGCTCGTCACCCAGCGTTTCCTGATCTGACCTCCTGCCAAGCGTTGTAGCGGCCGCACCCTTGCGGCTCTTCGTGTTGTTTCGCTTAACGCAGGAGGTTTTATGTTTTCCTATTTCATCCGGGGCGCCGAAATGATGGCCGCCCCAATCAGCCGCGGCAATCGCGACAATCGCGGCCAACCGGACCGCGACTTCGCGCTCGCCACTTACACCAAACTCGCACAAAACTACGACGACTCGTGTCAGCGCATCGAACCGCTGCGGCGCCTCACCATCGCCCTGCTCGCACTTAAAGCCGGCGATACGGTGTTCGATGTCGCCTCGGGTACCGGATTGTCGCTGCCGCTGCTCACGGCACAGGTCGGTTCGTCTGGCTGCGTGGTGGCAATCGAGCAAAGCCCGCCAATGGCAGAGCAGGGGCTAATGCGCGGCCTCGCGAACGTCGAGCACGTGATCGCGCCAGTCGAAGACGCAACACTTGTTTGGCAGGCTGATGCGCTGCTGTTCCACTACACGCACGATGTGCTGCGCAACCCGGCTGCCCTGGCGCGCTTGTTCGCGCATGCCAAGCCGGGGGCGCGGGTCGCGGTAGCGGGATTCAAACGCGCCGACGGCTGGCGCGCGATATTCAATCCATTTTTCCGCCACCGCGCGCGGGGCTACCTGAGCACCTTCGAGGGCATCGAGCGGCCGTGGAGCCATTTGCTCGCCTACGTGCCGGATTTCACCATTGTGGCGGAGCGGTTTCTGGGCAGCGGTTACATCGGCGCGGGCCGCTTCACCGGCGCAGGCGAAGGTGAAACACAGCTTCATTTGGACAGGTAAGTGTTTGTCCAGATGGTCATGCATGCCGCGTGCCGCCATGCTTCGTGTCAGGTGTGCGCCGCCGCATCGGCAAGCAATGCAGTGCGCGTATCAAGTAACGATGGGTGAATCCGCGAATCAAAACGTGACGTAGAAACCATCATGAAGCCGCTCTTCAACCATCGCCGCTGGATCGCCCTTGCCGGGCTGGCTGCCCTGCTGTTCACGCAGACAGCGGCGGCGCTGATGGCGTGCCATCAGCGCAACATGATGGCGCATGCGGGAATGGTGTCGTCAGACAATCCGTGTCCGATGTCGCAGGGATCGCCCACGGCCCTGTGTGCGCAACAATGCGATCCCGACGGGAACAAGGGCCAGGCGCTGGATCTCCCCGTGGCGCTGGCGGCGCATATTGCGCCGGCGGGTGCGGCAAACATCGCAGCGGCAGGCGCGGCGCAGAGTTTCGATGCGCCTGGTGCCGGCCGTGAAACCGGGCCGCCGTTGTTTTTGCTATATCAGCGCCTGCTGCTTCCCTGACGCTCCGGTCCGCGCGGACGCCATGTGCGTTCGCATTGCTGAAGGACTGGAGATTTCGCGGCGCGCACGCATCGCCACGAATGGGTCATCGCGACACCCTGCGAAATTCTCCTTGCAACACGCATTGCAATCCAATTCATATTTTCATTTCCAGGAGATTCACATGAACAAGCTCATCACCACTTTCATCGGCGCGGTCATCGCCACCGCCTCCGTATCGGCCTTCGCCGGTCCTGACTGGTACGTCATCGAAAAAGCGCGCAAGGCCAAGCAGATGGGGGCGCCAATGGTATCGGCGCAGCCTGTGGCATCACCACAAGCGGCCAGGCTGCAGGGTAGCGTCCGCCCTACGGAGCAAGACACGGCGAATGCGGCGATGATGAAGGAATGCGCCGGCATGATGCAAAAGCGCAATTGAAAGCGGGTGCCGCGGCCAAACCGCGCACCCTGCTTTCAGCGCTGATTGAAAACCCGGGCCGCCTGTGAGGGCGGCTCTTTTTTTGACAAATCAATTGCAGCAGATTCTCCCGCACTCAAAGCACTGGCCGAAAACCCCTGGTGGGAGCGGCTTTCAGGACTTCATCAGTGCAATGCACGCAAATAGAGGTGCGGACTTGAGCCAGTCAAGCACCGCGTTCATCGCGCAGCGCCCGCGTGCCGGTGAGCGCCGGCGATATGCGCGCCGCGGCCGGTCTTGCGCGCATCCGGCGCGCGCGCCAGGCCGGCCAGAATGCCGCAATGAATTGCGGCTTCCGTCTTGCGGCACTGTGCGCGCAGTTTTTTCAATTGCTTCTCAAGTGTCAGCAGTTGCCCAATGCGGTGAGAGACATGTTGTATGTGCTCGTCGAGCAGCGCGTTCACACCGGCGCAGTTTTCCTCCGGCGCGTCGCGAAAGCGCAGCAACGCGCGAATTTCCTCGAGCGTCATGTCGAGCGAGCGGCAATGGCGAATGAATGAGAGCCGCTCCCGGTGCGCCACGCCGTAAATGCGGTAATTCCCTTCCGAGCGCGCTGACGCTGTGAGCAGACCTGCGCGTTCGTAATAGCGGATGGTTTCAACCGGGGTTTCGGTCGATGTGGCGAGCTCTCCAATGCGCATGGCCGCTCCTTTGAATGGTCTATTACAAGTTTACGCTTGACTCTGTAGTCAGTACAAGGTTCAAGATGACGGCCTAACCAAGATGGTCAGGAATCATCATGTCCGACAAATGCACACCTTGCGCCGGTGACGCTCCGGCACTTCCACCTGTTGACGCCGCAGCGCCGGGCGCCGGTGTTCGCGCGCTCAAGCTGAAAATTTCCAACATGGATTGCCCGACGGAAGAAGCCTTGATTCGCAACGCCTTGAACGGCAAGCCTGGCGTCAGATCGCTGGAGTTCGATCTGATGAACCGCATATTGACGGTCCACCATGAACTATTCGACACCGCGGCGATTCACACCACGCTGGCGGGCATCGGCATGACCGGTGAACCATTGGCTGCGCCGGGGCAGCCGGGCGCTCCCGGCGTCAACGCCAGTGCCGATGCAGGCCAAGAAGGACACAAGCTGACCCGCACCCAATGGGCGCTGATGACGGTGTCAGGCATCGCGGCCATCGGCTCCGAGGTGGTGGCCTATGCCACCGGCAATGAAACCTCGCTGCTGGTCGCCGCGCTGGCGTTGACGGCGATCTTCACCGGTGGACTCGACACCCTGAAGAAAGGCTGGATCGCCCTCAAGACCTTCACGCTCAACATCAATCTGCTGATGACCACCGCCGTGATCGGCGCGGCCGCCATCGGCCAATGGCCGGAAGCCGCCGTGGTGATCTGGCTGTTCGGCATCGCAGAGATGATTGAGGTGGCCAGCCTCGACCGCGCCCGCAATGCGATCCGCAGCCTGATGGAACACGCGCCGGAGACGGCGCTGGTGCAGCAGGCCGACGGCACGTGGGCCGAAGTGCCGGCGGACACCGTGACCAACGGCCAGCGCTTACGCGCCAGACCGGGCGAACGGATTGCGCTCGACGGTGTGGTCGAAGCCGGCCAATCGAGCGTGAACCAGGCGCCGATCACCGGCGAGAGCATGCCGGTGGACAAGACCATCGGCGATGGCCTGTTTGCGGGCACGCTGAACGAGCGTGGCGTCCTTGAATATCGCGTGACGGCCAAACGCGGCGAATCGATGCTCGACCGCATCGCCCGCTCGGTGCAGGACGCGCAAGGCCAGCGCTCGCCGACGCAACGCTTTGTCGATCAGTTCGCCAGGGTCTACACGCCGATCGTGTTTGTGGTCGCGATTGGCGTGGCGCTGGTTCCACCGCTGTTGTTGGGCCAGCCCTGGTACGACTGGATTTACAAGGCGCTGGTGCTGCTGGTGATCGCCTGTCCATGCGCGCTGGTGATCTCCACGCCGGTGACGGTGGTGAGCGCCCTGGCATGGGCGGCGCGGCGCGGCATGCTGATCAAGGGCGGCCTGTATCTGGAGCAGGGCCGGCAACTCAAGACCGTGGCACTGGACAAGACCGGCACCCTGACCCACGGCAAACCGGTGCTGACCGATGTTGTCACCTTGGGAGATCTTTCGAAGGAGGAAGCACTGCGCATTGCCGCCAGCCTCGACACGCTGTCGGATCACCCGGTGGCCGGCGCCATCGTCGCGGGTTTTAAGGGTGCGCCTGCCAAGGTCGAAAACTTCGACTCATTGCACGGGCGCGGCGTCAAGGGCGACCTCGATGGCGTCACCTATTACGTCGGCAACCATCGCCTGATCGAAGAGTTGAACGCGTGCTCGCCCGCGGTCGAAGAAGTGCTGGACCGCCTCGAAGCCGAAGCCAAGACCGCTGTCGTGCTCGCCTCCGCAACGCAGGCGCTGGCCGTGCTGGCGGTGGCCGATACCGTGCGCGACTCAAGCCGCGCCGCAGTGGCGGACCTCAAATCGCTGGACATCGAGACCATCATGCTCACCGGGGACAACGACAAAACCGCCAAAGCCGTGGCAGCCCTGGTCGGCATTACCGACGCGCGCGGCAACCTGTTGCCCGACGACAAACTCGCCGCCATCAATGAATTGCTCAAACGCGGCCCCACCGGCATGGTCGGCGACGGCGTCAACGATGCGCCGGCCCTGGCGCGCTCCAGCATCGGCTTTGCCATGGGCGCGGCGGGCACCGACACCGCGATCGAGACGGCAGACGTGGCGCTGATGCAGGACGATTTGCGCAAGCTGCCCGAGTTCATCCGCCTCTCAAGGCGCACCGGCCGCGTGCTGTGGCAGAACATCACGCTGGCGCTCGGCATCAAGGCGGTGTTCATGGTGCTGACGCTGGCCGGCTATTCGAGTCTCTGGATGGCCGTGTTCGCCGATATGGGCGCCAGTCTGCTGGTGGTGGTGAACGGATTGCGCTTGCTGCGCTCGCCTTCGACCGCGTGAACCGGCCGGCCATCGTGAACCACACGGCCGTCGACGCGCCTGCCGGAATGTGGAACGAATCCGCAAGCGCCGGGGTCAAACCGCTTTGCATTTACATTCCTTGCCCTTCACGGATCATCGCCCCTACAATCGACCCATGCGCAAGTTCCTGCTGATTCTCCTGCTGGCCTGGCTGCCGGCCCAGTCCGTCTGGGCGGCGGTGAGCGTGTACTGCCAGCACGAACAGACTCGGTCGACGCGTTCCGCGCATGTCGGCCATCACGAACACGAGCACGGCAGCAGCACCGCCGCCCCGGCCGTCACCCCTGCTCCAAATGCGCCTGCCGGCTCTGCGGACGCGCCCGCCGGCGCCGGTCATCCGGATTGCTCCGTGTGCCATGGCGCCGCCGGTGTCGTCTCAGCGTTGCGCGCCGATACCGTGCTCGATTCACCGGCGCACATCGCCGCCCCGTCCCGCCCCGCGCTTCCCGCGCCTCCCTCCGTCAGGCCTGAACGGCCCAACTGGCAGCCGGCGTAAAGCCGCCGGCGCGTCCGACTCTACATTCGCGCTTCGCCTGACGGTGAAGCGGCGCCGGCTCGTCTCGATGATTTCTTTTCGGGGAGAAGCCGATGGTTTCCGTTCGCATCATGCCGCCGTGGCTGGCGGCTCGCATCAACACAGCCACATGCAGCACCACATTGATCACCGCATTCCTCTTTGCGGCGCCGCCAAACGCCGCCGCGCAGGGACTAAAGGACGTGTTCGAGGCCGCCTGGGGGCGCCAGCCGCTGGCGCAGGCGCGCGAGGCGCGGCAGGACGCCTTCGCCGCGCGCCGCACCGCCGCCGAGGCGCTGCTGCCCGGCCCGCCCGCGATCAGTCTCGATCATGAAACCGACCGCATCGGCCGCAACGATGGTCTGCGCAAATTCACCGGCGAGGTCGCGCTGCCGCTCTGGCTGCCAGGGCAGAAGGAGCGCGCGCAGGCGGTGGTCGGCGCGGAACGCGAGGCCTATGACGGCCAGCTCGCGCTGGCGCGCCTGACCCTCGCCGGTGAAGTGCGCGACGCCTACTGGCTGGCACGCGCGGCAGTGGCGGAGGAACGGGTTGCGCAGGCCGCGCTCGATAGCGTCGCCGCACTCGAAGCCGATGTGGCGCGACGCGTCAAGGCAGGTGAGTTGGCACGCGTCGACGGCAATCGCGCCTTGGCCGAAACCCAACTCGCGAAGCTCGCGTTGGCCGAGGCGCAGGCGCGCATGCTGCGCGCACTCGCCCAGTTCCGCGCGCTGACTGGCATCGAGCGCGTGCCGGACCAAAGCGAGGTGCCGCTCGCGGCGGGACGCCCCGATGCCGCCGCGCATCCCGATGTGACGGCGGCAGCGCGAACCGCCGAAGCGGCGCGCACCCGCTTGGCGCAAGCGTCGGGAGACACCCGCGACGCGCCGGAGTTGGGCCTGGGCGCGGCGCAATCACGCACCGACGCCACCAGACCCTGGGAGCAAACCGTGCTCCTGCGTCTGCGCATTCCCTTCGGCGGCGACAACCGTAACCGGCCACGCATCGCCACCGCCAGCGCGGAGTTGGCCGAAGGGCGGGCTGCGCAGGCACGCGCCGCCGCACGCATCGAGGCAGAGATGATGAGTGCGGAACGCGAGCGCGAGACGGCACGTAACGCGCTGCCGCTGGCCGAATCGCGCGCCGCACTGGCGCGCGACACACAGGCCCTGATCGCGCGCGGCTTCACGGCCGGCGAGTTCGACCTGCCCACACGCCTGCGCGCCGAACGCGAATTCAAGGAGGCCGCGTCGGGTCAGGTGCGCGCGCGCATCGAGGCCGGCCGCGCCGAATCCCGTCTGAAACAAGCTTATGGAATGACGCCATGAAGAACCCCGCAATCCCACGCATCGCGTTCGCGCTCATGCTGTTCGCTGCCGCGCCCGTACTCGCCGGTCCTGGCCACGACCATGGCGACGAAAAACCGGTCGCCGCCGGCAACGTCGCGCCGCGCTTCGCCGCCCACTCCGAGCTGTTTGAGTTGGTCGGCGTGGCCGGCGCGAAGGAACTCACCCTCTACCTCGACCGCTATGCCGACAACGCGCCGCTGACCACAGGCGCGATCGAACTGGAAATCAAGCCAGCGCAGGGCGAGGCATTGCGCGTGAAGGCTGCCGCAACGCCGGGCGGCGGGTTCGTCGCGGCACTCGCCAAGCCGCTCGCCGCCGGCACCCATGCGGTGACGGCGACGGTGAGCACAACCCTTGACGGCCGTGCAGAGACCGATCTGCTCGCCGCGACGCTCGATATTCCACAAGAGGCCCATGCGGAAACCCGCCCCCACCAACACTTTTCAGCCTATGCCATCCTGGGAGCCGCTGTGGCAGCCATTCTTGGCATGGTGGTCTGGTTGAAATTGCGCCGCCGGCGCGGCGTATCCAATCTCGGAGTTTTGAAATGAAGCACATCCTTTCGATCTTTTTCATCGCGCTCGCTGCGTGGTGCGCAACCGCGCAGGCTGGCCCCGGCGACGACCACGGCGGCGCGCCGCCGCCCGCTCAAGCCGACGCACCGCGCCGCCTGCCCTCGGGCGATGTGTTCCTGCCCAAGCCCGCGCAACGCAAGCTCGGGCTACGCACCCTGGTGGCCGCCACCGCTGAACATCCGCGCGCATTTGAATTGAACGGCCGCGTCGTCGCCGACCCGAACGCGGGCGGTCAGGTGCAATCGACCCAGACCGGGCGCCTGCTGCCGGGGCCGAAGGGTCTGCCTGCGCTCGGCGGCCGTGTGGCGCGCGGCGACGTGCTCGGATTCATCGAACCGGCCATCGGCGCGGTCGAGCGCGGCAACCAGTCGGCGCAGTTGGCCGATCTGCGCGCGCAACTCGACAGCGCGCACAAACGCCGGGCGCGACTCGAACAACTCGAAGGCGCGGTGCCGCAAAAGGACATCGACGCGGCGCGCATCGACGTGACGGCGCTGACGGCGCGGGTGGCGGCGGTGGCCGGCGCACTGGGCGCGCGCGAGACCCTGCGCGCGCCGGTGGCGGGCGTGGTGTCGGCGGTGCATGCGGTCAATGGTCAAGTGGTAGATGCGCGCCAGGTGCTGTTCGAGGTCGTCGATCCGGCGCGCCTGATGGTCGAGGCGTTGGCCTACGACGATGCGCGCGCAACTGGCATCGCCTCAGCCTCCATCGGTCGGCCCGGCGGCGGCAGTATTGCGCTGCGCTTCATCGGCGCGGCCGCGCAGTTGCGCGAACAGGCCTTGCCATTGATGTTCCGCGTCGAGGCGCCGCAGGAGCGTGGCGTTGCCCCGCAGGAACCCGGCATCACGCTGGCAGTGAACCAGCCGGTGCGGGTGGCGGTGCAGACCACCGCCCGGCAACGCGCCATCGCCGTGCCGGCGGCGGCATTGGCACGCAGCCCGTCTAACGAAACCATCGTCTGGGTGCACACCAGCGCCGAAACTTTCGCACCGCGCGTGGTGCGCGCAACGCCGCTCGACGGCGCGCGCGTCGCCGTCACCGTCGGCATAAACGACGGCGACCGCGTGGTGGTCGAAGGCGCGCAACTGCTCGGGCAGGTGAGGTAGCCGTGTTCAATCTTCTTCTCGATGCCAGCCTGAAAAACCGGCTGTTGACCCTGGCCGCCGCGCTGGTGCTGAT
>JANLTL010000722.1:0-10194 GCA_031362905.1 Burkholderiales bacterium
CGGCAAATGGCGCGCTGCCTATGATCGCGCCTCGCAATACGTCGAGCCGCCACGCCCCGCACGTGTACAACGCCCGGCACCGGTCGTCGATCACGGGCCGCTGGTGCTGGTGGAGACTCGCAAGAGTTAGTCGGGGCGAAACTGCCGTCGGCTCGAGAGCCTTGTCCTGCAACGCTTTGGAGCTGATGCCTCAATCAAAATGCATGCGCAAGCTGCAGGCTTTTTGATTGGCTGCTGATCCTGCGCTGCGGTACCCGCCGCGCGTCTTGGACCCGGGCGCGCTGGTAGCGGAGCGGCGCCTCATGGGCGGGTGAGCGGCGCCTCATGCGCGTGTCGTGTAGCTCAGGTCGGTGTGCCAGTTGCGCCCGGTATTGCGTGTCTCCGAAGGCTTGCCGTCGCGCGGCTTGTTGGTGACCAGCAAAATCTCGTGATGTGCCGGATCGCGGTAGTGCGGCTGAAAATCGTTTTGCTCGGGTTCTCCGAAATTCCTGCTGAAGTCAATCTGTTGCTGCGCGTCCAGGTCCTGGCCGGGAAACACCAGGACGAGGTGCTTGTGCCAGGCCTGGAGAATCGCCTGGCGGCTCACATCATCGAGCGACTGGCGCAGATCCAGGCCGGTGACTTGCGCACCAACGGCGAACCCCAGCGGGGTGATTGCAATCCGACTCATGTCGTCATCTCCTTCGGGTGCGTCCCGTCCGGTACGTCAGTATGCCGGCGCGTCGAAGCTTGGCTGCCGGAAAACGAAAAAATGGGCTCTGGCCATCACGACATCTTAGCGCGCCGCCAACTTGTCGACGCACAACGAGACGCAGTCGACTTGACCATCAAAGTTGGCAACTCAGATTGGAAAAAAGCGCGGTAAGCACGCTTCTCAAATCCTACCGTAAACACGCGGTCAGGGTGACCGGATTTCGCGTGCTAGACTTTCCTCATCCTCTCTGTGGTTCTTCCGATAGGTAGATTTTCCCCTGCCCCTAGCGCGCCAGCGTGGCGCGCATACCGGAGTTCAAGATGCCCGCGCTTTTGTTTTTTCCGATTCGCACCATCGTGGCATCAATTGCCTTTTCCGCTGTCGCGCTGGCTCAGGCGCAGGACTTTCCGGCTGCCGGCAAACCGATTCGCATCGTGGTGCCGTTCACCGCCGGTGGCTCATCGGATTTTGTCGCGCGCACACTCGCGACCAAGCTCACCGATACGATGAAGCACTCGGTGATCGTCGACAACCGTCCCGGCGGCAACACCCTGATCGGCGCCGAGCACGTAGCCAAATCACCACCTGACGGCCACACCCTGTTTCTGGTCGGCGTGATCACCCACGCGTCAACGCCGGCCCTGTCGAAGAAAATGCCAATCGACATGGTCAAGGACTTCGCCTTCCTCACCAATGCGATTGAGTCACCGCTGGTCATCGTGGTCCACCCCAAGGTGCCCGCCTCCACCCTGCCCGAATTCATTGCTTACGCAAAGGCCAATCCCGGCAAGATCAACTATGGCTCTGCCGGCGTCGGCAACACCTTGCACCTCGCGGGGGAGCAGTTCGCCAGCCTGACCGGCACCAAGCTCAACCACATCCCCTACAAGGGAGCCTCGCAAGCGCAGGTGGACCTGATCGGTGGCAGCATTCAGGTCATGTTTGATCTGGTCCAGACCCCGTTGAAGCAGATTCAGGCGGGCAACCTGCGCGCCCTTGCAGTCACCAGCGGCGAACGCCTGCCGACCCTGCCCTCTACACCGACCACTGCCGAAGCCGGCACGCCGGGCTTCCGCTTCTCGGCGCGCATCGGCCTGGCCGCGCCTGCAGGCACCCCGGCGCCGGTGATGGCGCGCTTGCACAAGGAACTGATTGCCGCGTTGGCGCTTGCGGATGTACGCAGCCAGTTCGCCAACCAGGCCATGATCGCCGCGCCGAGCGAGTCTCCGGAGGCATTCCAGAAACTGATGCAAAGCGAAGTCGAACGCCTCGGTGCACTCATCCGCGCGGCCGGCATTCAGCCCGAATAGTACCTACGAGGACACCCCATGACGCCACGTGAACGTTTCTTCGCTGCTGTAGAGGGCCGCCAGGTAGACCAAGTACCCGTCACCACCTGGGTGCATTTTCTGTCAGACCATTTGCCGGGTGGCGAAACCGCGAGCCTGCACGAGCGTTTCCTCAAGGCATACGGTTGGGATCTCGCCAAGGTGATGGGCGACTACCGCTACCCGGTTCCGGCGGCCCTGCGCGCGCTCGACGATCCGGCCCTGCTCGACCAGTTCGGCGTGGTCGGCCTCGACGCCCCCTGCTTTGCCGAACAGCTCACGTGCCTGAAGACGCTGCGCACCGCAATGGGCCCGGACTTTCCGCTGGTCGAAACCGGTTTTGATCCGTATCAGTCGATCTTGCGCAATATTGGCCG
The DNA here is from genome assembly GCA_031362905.1 of Burkholderiales bacterium. Lineage (GTDB taxonomy): Bacteria > Pseudomonadota > Gammaproteobacteria > Burkholderiales > JAEUOS01 > CANJDH01. The sequence continues at coordinate 2,400 of JANLTL010000722.1, forward strand.
TGACCAGGAGTCGCAACTGTGGAAATACCGCGAACCGACTCTGCGTGCCCTGGAGCGCGCCTGCGATTCGATCTGTGGCTACGTTCGCGCCGTCAAGAAGCTCGGCATTGAGGGCTATTTCTATTCGACCAATTCGGCCATCCCCGCGGGCTTCCCGCGCGGCGCGAGTCAGGAGGTGTACGAGACCTTCCTGCGGCCGTTTGACTTGCGCATCCTCAAGGAGGCCGAAGGCATGGTGCGCATTCTGCACGTGCACGGCACCGGCCTGGACATGGCACGCGTCAAAGACTATCCGTGCGAAGTGATCAACCTGTCCGACCGCCTGGCAGGAAACCCCAGCCTGCGCGAACTGCGTCGATGGACCGACAAGTGCCTGATGGGCGGCCTGGATGAATCCAGATTTGCAGACCTGTCACTCACGGCGATTGCCGCGCAAGTCGACGATGCGATTTCCCAGGCGGGTCGCGAGAAATTCATTCTGGCACCGGGCTGCACGATTCCATCGTTCTCGCCGCAGCGCAGCCTGGCGTTTTTGCGCGAGTGCGCTGCCCGCGCCTGACGCTGCATCCGCCGACTCGAGCATGGCGCTTCTCTTGAAGCGACGCTTCGCGCGGCGCGAAGACCTCGGCCTGACGCGCGGCGAATTTGCCGTGTTGAAGCGGCTTTCAACACCTGAAAAAATCCAGGCATTCCTCAACGCCACGCCGGCCAATCACGAACTGGGCGGCGAAACCCTGCTGTCAGTGCGCGAAGTCATCAAGCAGCGCCGCGCGCATTGCCTCGAAGGCGCCATGCTCGCCGCCTGCGCGCTCTGGGTCCACGGCGAACCCCCGATGGTGTTGTATATGCATTGCCATACCGTCGACTGGCCCCATGTGATCACACTGTTCAAGCGGGGCCGCTGCTGGGGCGCGATTTCCAAGACCAATGGTGTGCCGCTGCGCTACCGCGACCCGGTGTATCGCAGCCTGCGCGAACTGGCAATGTCCTACTTTCACGAGTACTACACCAAGCGTGGCAACAAGACCTTGCGCGGCTACTCGGTGCCGTACGACTTGCGCCGCATGGATACCGAGCTGTGGGTCACCAACCCGCACAACGGCTGGGAAGTCAACGACAAGCTCGAAACCTTGCCGCACACCATGCTCATCTCGGCGCGGCAAGAAAAACTGTTGGCCAAACGCGACCGGTTTGAGCGCACGATTGCCAAGATGCTGGAGTATCCGAAGCCCGAGAAACAGGTGCTGTAGCCACGCTTTGAACCACGCCAGGCGCGTTCGCGCAGCTCGGAGCACTTTGGTGGGGTTGCTATTTCCATATCGGGTGGGCCAAGTTGACGTCTGTCCTCGATTGAACTCAACCGCCAAGCGGCTGCACAACCAGTTTCCACCTTCCGAGACGCGATTGCCCGCATCGCCATGCAGAGTGGCTCAGTACGGGCAACCACTGAGGCAGCCTCCCCGCTCAAGCCCATTTCATGCGGTTCTTCAGGCATCCCGTCCTGACAAGGGCTCACACCATCGATTTGCGGCGATGGCTTTGGTCCGAATTGGTGCTAGCCCCCAGCGGCTACAAGCGACTTGTTTTGCCATCCGCCTGCGCGTGCGCGCATCTCCGCAGTGGTCATGCCCTCGCCCCGTGGCACCCAGCCAGGCGGATGCCACAGATAGCCCAGCGCGTCGCCCAGATTGCGTGCGCCGCGCAGATCGCTCGAGAGCTTGACCCACTGATGGAACACGATCACGAACACGTTGTGGCTGGTGAGCGGTTCACCCAGCCATAGCGACACAAGTCCGTGAGCCTGCGGCCCACGGCGACCCCCAGCGAGGCCCAATAGGCGCGCCAGTCGTCGCTGCCCGGCCGGCGGCGCGACAGGATCACTGTCTCAGTCAGGGCCGTGGCGACCACAAAAAGCTGGAAGGCGGCGAGCCCTTGTTGATAACTGTTCATCGGTATGCTTTACCCTGACCGATTCACACAGCACGCGTGTGCGGTGTCTCCAGGCTGATGCGGCCCAACAATCCGCCCCGATAGTCGGTCAGAAGTGTGATCGCCGCCTTGTCGAAGTCAAAGCCTGCGCCCTTGATGCGATAGCCGCGTTTGCGGGCAATGGCTTCGAGTACGCTGATGCCGTCGGGTAAGCATGCCGGTGCGCCAGCGTGAGCCTGGTCCACTTCACGGTCAAGTTCGTCTTTGGCCGCGCGCGCCATATCCGCCGCAACCAGTTGATAGCGTGCGGCCATGGCTTTCGGGTAGATCTGCAGCAGCAAGCCGGCGAGAAAAATCGCCACCTCGGACTCGACATACGCATTGGTGCCGATCGCATGGCTCGCCGCCAGCATGAAACCATCGCTCTCGCGTTCGATCTTCGGCCACATCAGCCCCGGCGTGTCGGTAAGGATCGCGGTGGACGACAGCTCGTAACGCTGCAAGGCCTTGGTGATGGCTGGTTCGTCGCCCACCTTCGCCACCCGCCGCTTGAGCAGGGCGTTGATCAGGGTAGATTTGCCGACGTTGGGCACGCCCATGATGAGCATGCGCAGCGGCTTGAGATTGTCGTTGCGGTGCGGGGCGATTTTTTTTGCAGCGGCGAGCACCTTGCTTGATTCACCCGGCTTCTTGCACGACAGCGCGATGGCCTTGACGTTTTTCTGTGCATTGAAAAAGGCGAGCCAGGCCTGGGTTGCTGCCGGGTCGGCCAGATCGGCTTTGTTGAGCACCTTGAGGCAGGGCCGCTGGCGCTGCATGCGCAGGGTTTCAACCAACGGATTGCGGCTCGCCATCGGGCAGCGCGCGTCGAGCACCTCGATCACGAGGTCGTGGACGGCGAGTGCCTCCTTGACCTTTTCGACCGCAGCGGCCATGTGGCCGGGAAACCAGTTGATTGACATGGGCTAGCGCTTCAGAGGCGCAGTGAGCCGGCGGTGCGGCTGCGGCGGCGGGACATGCTCATGGCAGGCGCGCAAAACGCGGCAATGTCTTGCCGTCGATCACCACGTCTTCAATGAACATCGCAGCGGGGCGCACCCAGAGCGGTTCCAGGTCGCCTTGTTGCGCCTGTGGGCCGTAGAGCGGGCGATAAACCACCATCATCTCGTGCGTCTCAGAGTGGCGCGCCATGCCCACGACCTGGTAGTCGTTTCCCTTGTAGTGGCGGTAGCGTCCCGCCTCGACCGTGACCTCGCCCGAGACAGGCAGCGGGGTCAAAGCGCGACCAGATCGGCGGCGACGGCGGCGAGCATGTCGTCGGTGATCTTGCCGCCTGAAAAGCCGGCCACGGCCTTGAGCGACAGGCCCATCGACTTGGCCATGCCGATTTGCGGATGGTCGGCCATAGCCGGCATGTGCTTGTTGAGTACTGCCGCTGCCGCCGGATCGTCGAACAGATCGGCGATGCTGCTGTCGGTGCTAAATGCCATGATGCTTGCTCCTGTTTCATACGAGTGTGCGAGAGCGAATTGTCGCCGAGATTGCGGCTTGCGAGTTGCCGCGTTCAGACCTTGATGAGTATTGGCGGTCGATCCGTATCAGCGTCTGGCCCAGCGTGACTTGTGCGCCGGGATCAAGCAACAGCGCAAGCCGTTCGCGCGGCAACAACTGGCCACCCTGGTCGAACAGAGGCTTGGGAACAGCTGATTTCTCCGCCGTGCGGCGCTCCAACGCGCGCGCTTCCTCAAGCGTGGGCGAGCATGCACGCGCGATTGGCCGCGAACGCCGCGTCCACAATGTCAATACTGGTTTCCCAAACTGCCATCGTCAGCCCGTGATCGCAGGCGATGAGGATCCCCCACGCATGCGCGGCATCATGAGGAGACGGCACCCGACCCATTGGACGCGAGTGTGATCAAACTACCTCTTTCCGCCACCACCTGCAGGAGGGCCACCGGGCCCACCACCGCCTGGTGCACCTCCACCGCCTGGTGCACCTGCACCGCCTGGTGCACCTCCACCGCCCGGTGCACCTGCACCACCGGGCCCACCTGCACCACCGGGCCCACCTCCACCCGGCGCGCCGCCCTGACCGCCGGGTGCGCCTTGACCACCCTGACCGCCCGGGCCTGCCTGACCACCGGCCCCGCCAGGGGCGCCTTGACTCGCAGCGCCCTTACCCTGGCCCTGCGCACCGGCCCCCTGTCCGGCGGGGCTGCCCTTGCCAGCTTGCCCGCCCTGCCCCTGCGCCCCGCCAGGCCCGCCCTTCTGCATGCCCTGGCCTGCGGCTGCCTGGGTGCGCCTTTCGCCAAGCCCCTGCTGCACGCTGGCGTGGCGCCCTTGCATGCGGCCATCGTTGGCGCTGCCGCGAAACGCGGCAGGCACCGACGGCAACACGGCGGGCCGCGCCGCACCGGCGCCGGCCGCGGCAAAACCGGCTTGACCCGCAGCCACCGTAACGCTGCCGCCATTGTTGGCCGTAATCGTGGTGCTGCCGACGTTGACCTTGTCATAGACGCCCGGCTGCACGTCGGTCGATCCTGCCGGAACAACCATCGGCTCGTGGTCGGTACCTCGCACGCCGATGGTGGCAATCGGTGTGCGCACTTCATAGGCACTTGACGAGGTCTTGGCGATGAAGCCGGTGATCGAGCGAAAGCTGCCACGCAACAGGCGCATCACCGAAGCGTCGCTGGTCTGGCCGCGTGCGCGGTAGCGCACGATGGTCATCTGTGAATTGGGGCGCACGGCGATCACACCACCATCGGCCATTTCGGCGTGCAACTCGCCCTTGTCGCCGGTCACGACCGAATCGCCTTCATAAAGAATCGATCCCACCACCATGCGCCGGGCCGCAGTGCCCCCGGCCGGTCCCGAGACCGTGACCTGGCCATCGATGAATTCGACTTTGCCGGCTTCGATTTTCTCTGCGGCACCTGCAGGCTGTTGATCCGCGCGCACTGCACCCGCGAGGCGTGCAGTCTTGGAAGGCTGCACATCAGAGTAGATCACGCGCCCGTCAGGTTCCACCCATTTGCGCGCCTGCTGCGCGTGGACCGATGACGCCAGCAGCGCTGCTGCCAGTGCAATAAGGACGATGCTGCGCATGCTCTCTCTCCCCTCGTATTTATTCGACCACGCTGCCTGGTTGCCGCAGTCTTGTTCGCAATGCCTTGTCGTTAGAGCGTTCTGGCAGGCACCGCACCACCGCTAGTTGGTTGCACGGGGCGCGTCATCAAAGCCATTTCAAAAATTCCCGGGCCGCGCCAGGTTTTCAAACTTGGTGTACTCCCCGAGGAACGCCAGTTGCACGCGCCCGATGGGGCCGTTACGCTGCTTGCCAATGATGATCTCTGCCGTGCCCTTGTCTTGCGAATCGGGGTTGTAGACCTCGTCACGATAGATGAAAAGGATGACGTCAGCGTCCTGCTCGATGGCGCCCGACTCACGCAAGTCGCTCATCATCGGGCGCTTGTCGGTGCGTGACTCCAGGCTGCGATTAAGCTGTGAGAGGGCCACCACCGGCACCTGCAATTCCTTGGCCAAGGCCTTGAGCGAACGGGAGATTTCCGAAATCTCGGTAGCGCGGTTTTCACTCGCTGCATTGGAAGAGCCCGACATCAACTGTAAATAGTCAATCACGATCAGATCAAGCTTGCCATAGAGACGGTGCAGGCGGCGCGCACGCGCGCGCAACTCAAGTGCGGTCAGCGCGGGAGTCTCGTCCACGTGCAGTTTGACCTCCTGCAGACGCTCCAGCGCCGTGGCGAATTTGGAAAACTCTGCATCATTTAGCTTGCCAGTACGCAGCTTGTGCAGGTCGAGCCGTCCGATCGAGCCGAGCATGCGCATCGCCAATTGCGTCCCACCCATCTCCATCGAAAACACGCCGACGATGCCGCCTTCGAGTGCAATGTTCTCGGCAATGTTGAGCGAAAAAGCAGTCTTGCCCATTGACGGACGCCCCGCCACAATCACGAGATCACCAGGTTGCAGACCAGAGGTCTTCTGGTCAAGATCGGTAAAGCCGGTGGCAACACCAGTGACATCGGGACTGTTGAGGTCGTGCAATTCCTGTACCCGGTCGCGCACCTGAATCACCAGGGACGACATGTCGACGAAGCCCTGCTTGCCACGCGCGCCGTCTTCGGCAATCTTGAACACCGCCGACTCGGCGGCGTCCAAAATCTCGCGAACTTCGCGGCCACGCCGGTTGTAGACCGACTCGGCAATGTCGTCGGTCGACTCAAGCAGGCGGCGCAGGATCGAACGATCACGCACAATCTGCGCATAGCCCCGGATATTGGCAGCCGACGGCGTGTTCTGCGCCAGCGCATTGAGGTACGCGAGCCCACCTGCTTCTTCTGCGCGCTTGTCGGCGTCAAGCGATTCGAACACCGTGATGACGTCAGCCGGTTTGCCGCGCTCGATCAGGCGCGAAATGTGTTTCCAGATCAAACGATGATCGGCGCGGTAAAAATCCTCCTCGCGCAGAAGATCACCGATCTTGTCCCAAGCGTGGTTATCGAGCAGCAAGCCGCCGAGCGTGCTTTGCTCCGCCTCAATCGAATGGGGCGGAATTTTCAGGGCTTCGACCTGGGGGTCGCCGCCCGACTGGCGCGGCATCACTGCTGACACGGATGATTCTCCTGCTGATTTCCTGCTCATTTGTTTCTCACGTCCGGTTCATCTACCGTTGGCATACGGCAGAGAAGGCCGCATCGTGCTGCACTCACGCGCATTCGGCGTGTCGGCAGTGAACTATAAAACAAAGGCCGCCCGAAGGCGGCCTTTGAACTTGTAAAACTTCTTGTTTTTTTGTGACGGTCTGGCGCTGTTTCGCCTCGTTTACCGGGTTTACCGCGGTTGACCGGGGCGGGCTTCAGGCAGCTTCGCCGAGCACCGACACCTTGATATTGACCAGCACGTCAGTGTGCAGTTGCACCACGAGGTCGGTATCACCAACGGTCTTGATCGGGCCAGTGGGCATACGGATGTTGGCCTTCTCGACCGTGAAGCCAAGTTTACCCAACGCTTCTGCGATGTTGAAGTTGGTGACGGAACCAAACAGGCGGCCGTCGACACCGGCCTTTTCGGTGACTTGCACCATCATGCCGTCCAGCTTTGCGGCGACGCCTTGCGCTGCAGCCAGCACGTCGGCGGCAACTTTTTCGAGCTCGACGCGGCGTGCCTCGAACTCGGCGCGGTTGGTGTCGGTGGCACGCTTGGCTTTTTTGCCGGGAATCAGGAAATTGCGCGCAAAGCCGTCCTTGACCTTGACGATGTCACCTAGATTGCCCAGGTTGCTGACCTTTTCCATCAGAATAACTTGCATGTCATGTCTCCCTTAGCGCACCGCGTGTTGGTCGGTATAGGGGATCAGCGCCAGAAAGCGCGCGCGCTTGATCGACTCGGTCAGCTGGCGCTGGTAGCCGGCTTTGGTGCCGGTCACGCGCGCGGGCATGATCTTGCCGTTCTCTTGCAGAAAGTCCTTGAGGAGTTCAGCGTCTTTGTAGTCGATGAACTCGACCTTGCCAACGGTGAAGCGGCAAAACTTTTTGCGCTTGAACAGCGATTTGTTCGGGTCACGTTTTTTGAAAATGGGCTTCTTGCCGAAGCGTCCACCGGTGCGTCCTGGAGGCATGATGATGTTCCTGTGTGAAGGTGTTGCGTGAGTATCGGAAAATGAATGCGGAAATTAAACGAATTCGAATTCAACAATGTGCAAAATGAGCTGAATCCTGGCTTTGCCTTTGTGCGCCAAAAACCCGGTTGCCTTGATGCGTGCACCCAACGGACTTTTCGATAAACGCGCTGTCAACTCACCTGCCGCGACTGCCGAAATTTCGATCTCGACCTGTCTTGG
>JANLTL010000011.1:0-3375 GCA_031362905.1 Burkholderiales bacterium
GCCGTTCTTCGCCACCGCCCTCCTGCTGGTGCTCAACCAGTTGTTCAACCGCGACAAATGGACCTGGCGCACCGTGGTCAGGTTTTTCGAGCTCAACGGCAAGACCTTTGTCGAACTGGTCGGCATCCTCGCCGGCTGCGGCCTGTTGATCGGCGCGTTTTCCCTGACCGGGGTGATCTCCAGCCTTGCCAACGACATGCTGCGCATCGCCGGCGACAACCCGCTGTTGCTGCTGGCGATGACCGCGTTGACCAGCCTGGTGCTCGGCCTTGGCCTCACCACCACTGCCTGCTACATTTTTCTGGCAATCCTGGTCGCCCCGGCGCTTGAGAAGGCAGGCCTGAACAAGATGGCGGTGCACATGTTCGTGTTTTACTGGGGCATGCTGTCGGCGATCACGCCGCCGGTGGCGATCGCGTCGTTCGCCGCCGCCGGCATCGCCGGCTCGCCGCCGATGAAGACCGGCTGGGAATCGATGCGGGTGGGCAGCATCATTTATTTCATTCCGTTCTTTTTCGTCCTCAATCCGGCGTTCGTGCTGCAAGGGCCCCTGTGGGAATCGCTGCTGCTCGCGTTCAACGCTGCCGTCGGCATCCTGTTCATCTGTGGCGGCTTGCAGGGCTACCAGAGCTTCGTCGGAGACTTGCGCAAGACCGGGCGCTTTGAATGGCCGTTGCGCTCACTGCTTGCGCTCGGCGGCATCACGCTGGCCGCCCCCGGCGGTGGCATCATGCCGGTCACACATTTGCAGATGAGCGCCATGGCGCTGGTGATCCTGGTGCCGACACTGGCCGCCAGCTGGTGGCTGGTCCGGCGCAGCAACCTGCAGACACTGCGGCACTGATTGCGTCGTGCGCCGCACCGCCCCGTCTGGGGCCTAGTCCGTGACGGGGACTCCAGCGCGCTTGACCAGATCAGCGTAGCGCGCCCGTTCAGCATCAATAAACGCGGCGAACTCCTGCATCTGCATCGGCGTCGACACGGCACCCTGGACGCCGATCATTTCACGGATTTTCGGCTCATTGAGAGTCGCAGTGAGCTCGGTGTGCACCCGCTCCACAATCGCCTGGGGCGTGCCGGCACGCAACACCACCCCCCACCACTGGGTAATTTCATATCCCGGCACCGTGTCGCTCAAGGGCGGCAACTGCGGCAAGGACGGGTCGCGCCGTGCGCCAGTTGTGGCGAGCGCCTTGACTTGCCCGCTCTGCATGAAGGTCTTGGCCGCCACCGGCGATGTCATGATCAGATCAATCTGCCCACCTACCACTTCATTCAAGGCTTGCGCCGCGCCCTTGTAGGGAACATGCGCCATGCTCACGCCCGCCATTGTGCTGAGCAACTCGCCGGCCAGATGTGCCGGTGAGCCAATTCCCGCAGAGCCATAGTTGAGTTTGCCGGGTTGGGCGCGTGCCAATTGAACCAACTCTGCCGTGTTGCTGGCCGGCACGTGCTTGCCGATCACCAGCACATTGGCGGCGCGCGCCACCAGCGAGATCGGGATGAAGTCTTTGGCGGTGTCGTACGGTAACTTGCGCTTCAGGTGCGGCGTGATCGCGAGATTGGTCGTGGTCGAGAGCAACCAGGTGTAGCCATCGGCCGGCGCCTTGGCCACAGCATCAGCAGCAATGACACCGCCGGCGCCGGGCTTCAGGTCGATCACCAGAGCCTGGTCGAGCCGCTCACCCAGGCGGTTGCCGATGATGCGTGCAAGGATGTCAGGCGCTCCGGCCGGGCCGGTGCCAACCACCACGCGGATCGGCTTGCCCGGCCACGTTTGCGCCACCACAGCCGGCGCGCACAGCGCCAGGCCCGCCAGCAGCGCGGCCGTCAGGCGCGCGCGCCCGGTCCGCGCGGCAGACACAGTGCTTGCGCGCATCAACTGAACATCACCGGCTTGCTGCCCGGCGGCGGTGAATAGCGAAAGGTGCCGCGTTTGAAAATCGCCTCGCGCCCGCCGACCGACGCGATCTTGGCCTCCTGGTCGGCCCGCGCTGCGCGGTCGGCGGCTTCCGGGTTCACCACCGTACGCAGCCTGGCTTCGCACTCAGCGCGCACGGCGGCGTAGGCTGCGTCCTGCCCCAGATCGCGCAACTCATCCGGGTCCGCCGCCAGGTCAAACAGCATCGGCGGCATGCCGACGTAGTGCACGTACTTGTACTGCCCGTGGCGGATCATGTAGGTGGCGGCAATCGCCGCCGCCGCGTGGTATTCGGACAGGATCACCCGTTCGCGCGCCGCGCCGTTGGCAATTTCGAACAGCGATTGCCCGGGCAGTCCGGCATCGTCCGGGTGCGGCGGTGCGCCCACACCCTGCAAGATGGTCTGATACAGGTCAACCAGTGTCACCGGCACGTCCGACACCTGCCCGGCCGGCACGCCTTCGCCGGCCACGATCAGCGGAATGCCGGCGGACTCTTCAAACATGGTTGACTTGCCCCACATGCCGCGCGCACCGAGGTTGTCGCCGTGGTCGGAGCTGTAGACGATGCGCGTGTTGTCCATCAACCCGGCCTCTTCAAGCGCCGCGAGCACGCGACCGATGTTGTGATCCAAAAAGCTCACCAGCCCAAAGTAGGCCGTGATCGCGCGCCGCACCATGGCCTCGTCGGTAAAGCCCACGTCGTACTGCATGCAGGCGCGCATCGCCTCCAGAAACGGATGACGCGGCCGTTCATCTTGCGCATACTGGCTCGGCCAGGGCACCGCGCTTTCCGGGTACATATCAAACAATTCCGGCGGCGCGACCACCGGGAAATGCGGCGCCACATAGCCGACGTAAAGCGCCCAGGGCTTGTCGCGATGGCGCTTCGCTTCTTCCTTGATCCAGCGCACCGTGCCTTTCATGATGCTGGTGCACCCCTCGGTACCGGCGAGGACCGTGCAGGAACTGGTGGCCTACGCCAAGGCCAACCCCGGCAAACTCAATTTCAGCTCCGGCGGCAATGGCACGATCCCGCACATGGGCGGTGAACTCCTGAAACTGCGCGCCGGCATCGAGATGACCCACATCCCTTTCAAGGGCGGCGCCGATTCGCTCACCGCACTGCTCGGGGGCCAGGTACAGATGACGATTGACGGCGGCCCGCATGTGCTCGGCCACATCAAGTCCGGCGGCTTGCGCATGCTCGCCGTGGCCACGCTGCAGCGCCTGCCCGAGTTTCCCAATACACCGACGATTGCGGAATCCGGCTATCCAGGTTTCGAGAGCAATGCCTGGCAGTCGATGTGGGTCACCGGTGGCACCCCGGCGCCGGTTGTGAAGAAAATCTCCGCCGAAGTCATGCGCATCATCCGCGCGCCGGAGATGGCCGAGCGCCTGCGCGCAATGGGCATGCAGCCAATCGGCAGCACACCCGAAGAGGCTGAAACCTT
>JANLTL010000137.1:0-14847 GCA_031362905.1 Burkholderiales bacterium
GGCAGTAGCCCTTGAAGAGTTCGATGTCTTCGTTGCGGAACACAGCTTCCTGCACGACGCCGCCACGGCGCATGGCGTAGGCCTCCGCGCCGTCTGCACGGATCAGCAGCACGCGGTCTTGCACTCCCGGCCAGCGCAACTTCATGGTGTCACAGTTTCAGTTTACTGATGGTGTCGTAGAGCGGGCCAAAAATCGATAACAGCACCCACCCCAGTATGGTGCCCAGCACCAGCACCATGCCAGGGCCGATCATCGCCTGCACGCGGTCGATGCCTTCCTTGACTTCACGATTGTAAAAGTAGCTGACATTGAGCAGGGCGCGGTCCAGTCCGCCGGTGGTCTCGCCAATCCGCAGCATGCGCAGCACCAGTGGCGGAAACATCTTCACTGCTTCGAAGGCTGCGCTGATACCCTGGCCATCGCGGATCAGGTGCCCTGCTTGCACCAGACCGGCGGTGACCGCGCGATTGACCGCAACCGACTCGGAAATTCGCATTGCTTCGAGTACCGTAATGCCCGAGGAATACATGAGTGCGAATGTGCTGGCGAAGCGTGAAAGAATAATCTTGCGCAGAATCGGCCCAACATAGGGAAGGCGCAATTTCAACCGGTCCACTTCATATGCCAGGCGTTCTGACAGACGCAGGGCGGTGAAGAAACCAAATACGAGCAGGACCGGCAGACTGAATACGAGGTACCAGTATTTGCGGACGATGTCGGAAGTCGCAATCAGCGCACGCGTGTGCAGCGGCAACTGCTGATTCATGTTTTTGAGGAACTTGGCCATCTCGGGCACCAGAAACATCATCAGAAGGATGAGCACTGCCATCACAATGGTGCCAACGAAAGCGGGATAGATTACGATTTTCTGGGCGTAAGCGGCCAGTTCATCCTGCCACTTGAGGGTGTCGGACAGGCGCTTTAATACTTCGACCAGTTGCCCGGTTTTTTCACCGGCGCCGACCAGGCTCACGAACACCTTGTTGAACACTTCTGGCTGCGCCGCCAGCGCTTGTGACAAGGTTTGGCCGCCCTCAATCGCTTCGATAATGGTACCAAGCACCTCGCGAAAACGGGCAGATTCGGTGCTGTCGCGCAATTCGGTGATGCCGTCGAGCAACGGCACCCCGGCGGCAGCCAATTGCTCAAGCTGAAAGCAAAACGTGATGAGATCGGAGCGCGTGACCTTGCCGCGAAAGAGACCTCCACCGCCTGCGGCTGCGGGTTCTGCCGTCAGCAAATCGAGTCCGATGCGTGACAGCCGCTGTTCCAGATCAACGAGGTTGACCGCCTCTAGACGACCGGAGACCCGCTTGCCGTCGCTGTCAATCGATTCATAGGCGAATGTCGCCATGGCGCTGCCGCGTTCAGGCGCTACGCGCGCGCGCGGTGAAATCGACTACGCGCGCCACTTCGTCCAGCGTGGTCGAACCGTCGAGGACGCGGCGCACACCGTCTTCGGCAAGAGAAATGAAGCCCTTGTCATGCGCCATCGCGAGCATTTCCCGTACCGTGGCACGCCGCGCGATCAATTCGTCCAATTCGTAGTCGAATTTGAGAATTTCCATGATGGTGAGACGGCCTCGATATCCCTGGTTTTCGCAGTTATCGCATCCAATGGCGCGGTAGATGACTGGCGGATCATCGCTTGGAAGCCCCATGAAGCGGCATTCGATTTCATCTGCCTGATGCGCCTCGCGGCAATCCGGACACACGCGCCGCACCAGCCGCTGCGCGATGATGCCAATGATGTTGCCCGACATGATGTCTGCCATGACGCCGATGTCGATCAGGCGCGGGATGGCGCCGATGGCCGAATTGGTGTGCAGCGTTGAATACACCTGATGGCCGGTCATGGCAGCACGAAATGCCATCTCGGCTGTATCGCTGTCGCGGATTTCGCCTACCAGAATAATGTCCGGATCCTGCCGCATCAAGGAGCGGATGCCGCTTGCGAAGTCGAGCTTCACCGCATCGTTGACCGAAGTCTGACGCACCATGTTTAGCGGATACTCGACCGGATCTTCGAGGGTCATTATGTTGACCCCCTCCTGGTTGATGTGCGAGAGGATCGAATAGAGCGTGGTGGTTTTGCCCGAGCCGGTCGGGCCGGTCACCAGTATGATGCCCTCCGGGCGCGCAATCATGATCTTGAGCAGATCGAGCTGCTCATCCTGCAATCCCAACTCTTCAATCGGTACCAGGCCGCGCTGGCGGTCGAGAATCCGCAGCACGATGTTTTCGCCGTGCGTGGTGGGCTGGACTGCGACACGGAAATCCACACTTCTGCCGGTGAGCGAAAGTGAAATACGACCGTCCTGGGGAGCGCGAATTTCGGCGATGTTCATTCCTGACATCACCTTGACGCGTACCACCATGGCTGGCCAGTACTGCTTGTGCAGCGAGCGGATCTGACGCAGCACGCCGTCAATGCGATAGCGGATACGCAGGAAATTCTGCTCAGGCTCAAAGTGAATGTCGGAAGCACCGCGCTGTACCGCATCGGCAAGCAGGGCATCGACCAGCCGCACAACGGGCTGGCTGTAGGTGTCTGAGCCGCTACTGAGGCTTTGGTAATCAATCTCACCTGTTTCGATTTCGTGCAGGATGCCGTCGATCGACAGCTCATATCCGAAGTACTGGTCAATCGCCTGGGAGATCTCCGACTCGCCCGCAAGCAACAGGACGATTTCGAATGCACCGCGCATGCGCGTGGAGAGCATGGCACGCAACTGGTCAAGCGCGACGACGTTGCTCGGATTGGCGATGGCAATTGAAAAGCGCGCCGGATCCCGCTCGATCTGCAGAGGAAAGAGCAAATGGCGCTTGGCAAACTCGCGCGGCACGGCGCGAATGGCTGCTGGATCGATGATGATGTGAGTCAGATCGATGCCCTTGGTGCCGAGATTTTCGGACAAGGCATCGCGCAGCGTTGCCTCGGTGACGAAGCCGAGCGCGATCAACTGCTTGCCTAACGACAAATTGCTGCGCGTCTGCTCCTTGAGTGCGATATGCAGCTGGTCTTCCGACACGAGGCCGCGTTCGACAACTATTCTGCCAATCGGCTTGCGGACGGGCGGCTTGGGTTCGGGGGCGTTCATGCTGGTCGGTGAGGTCGGCAGTTGTTGCTGGGCAAGCTTGCCTTGGCCTGGAGAGCGAACGGGCAGATTGCTACAGAAAGCGTGCGCTACTTGAGCGCGGCTTCAAGCTGCGTTAGCCGCGCGCGCGCGCGCGCAGTATCGAAGGTGGCTGGGCGCAAACGCGCCAAATCAAGTGCCTTGATGTAGAAATCACGAGCGAGGCGAGGCTCACGCATGCGGTCGAGGCTGATGGCCAGGTTGTAGCAATAGTCGGCATTGCCCGGATCAGCGCGATGGGCATTGAAATACGCCTGCTGTGCCTCGGGCCAGCGGGCTTGGGAGGAGAGCTGATTGCCCTGCACAAACGCGAGGGTGCCATTCCCGCTGCCACCCTCTGGCCGCTCGGCTTCGCGCGCAATGAGCGAGTTGACCTGGCTAAGAGCGCCCACCGGATCGCCCTGCGCGGTCAATGAGGCCAACTGGGCAGTGGCATAGACATCGCCAGGGTGCAGACGCAGTGTCTGACGAAAATAGGCTTCTGCAGCATCAGTGCGGTCCAGCCGCAGTAGTACCGTAGCCGCACCGAGCAACGCGTCGCGATTGGCGGGGTCGGCCCGCAGCGCGCGATCGTAGGCCGATCCGGCACGCTCCAGGTCGCCGGCCTGGAGGGCTGCATAGCCGGCGAGCACGTCCGGGTTTACCGCGGCCGTTGTCGCATTGCGCGCGATACGCAGATTCGCTGGACTCTCGACGGGGGCGCCACCGGCCGCGGTAGCCGCATCGCGGGCCGGCGCGTCGTTGCGCCGGCCCGCGCGTGGTGGCGCAAGGTCATCCCGGCGCGCCTCGCGCGCCGGCGTGAACCGGCGGTCGGTGTTGTCAGTGTTGCTGGATGGCAGGTCGTTCTTCCCGCTAGTTGTCGCAACGGGCGGCGTAGCGGCCCGCCCAGACCCGGTCGGCCCAGCGCCGCCAGGAGTGGAGCCAGATGGGGGCTGGATTACGGGTGCGCCAACAGGGAGCGGAACTTGAATCTGCCCATCCGCGCCCGTTCCGGCGGAAGAGTTCATACCCGCATTCGCAGCGGGAACCGGCGTTGCCGACATTGCGGGTACTCGCGCACTGGGCGAAGAACTCGCCGCCGCTGGACTAGCGGCCATTACCGGACGTGGGGGCTGCATTTGCCACCAAAGATAGGCACCGTAGCCTGAAGCCGTTAGCAGACAGACGCCAACCACTGCAAAAAAAGGTAACTGCGGGTTGCGCGGCTTTGGCTGCTTGGCGGCGAACACGGCACGCGCGCCTTCTACTTCTTTGCTCCGGTTGCCACTCAATCCGCGCGCGGTGCCTGCACCTGACCCCCGTGGTGACGGGGCCGCAGACGCCGCTGGGGGCGCGTCCGGTTCGAGCGTCAGCTCCATCGGTTTAAGCAATGGGCCTGGCCGGCTTGGCGTAGACGCAGACTCAAGAGGAGCGCTGCGCTGCGGCGGGTCAAGCCCCAACTCCTGCGTGAGGTCGCGCGTCGTGGTGGTCGATCCGGTAACAGAGTCAGGTTCTGCACTGCGAACCGCTTGCTTGGCTGTCTCCGCCTTCTTCAGCGCATTCATCAACAAACTCATCACCGTCCTCCGCTTCTATTGCCGAGCCGCGGCGTTCTGATCGGAGGGGGGCTTGACATCACCGCGGCCAAGATCAAACGGCCCGGGTTTCAACGGATTGGGTTGACGGAAGAAATCCTGCCCCGGCAGAAAATCGCGAAACTTTCGGAAGTCGCCTTCCAGTGACGGGTCTTTGATCACTACGGGCCGCAGGAAAATCACCAGTTCGGACTTGGATAAAGCCTCGTTCCGGTTCTTGAACAGTTCGCCTACCCCTGGCACACGCGACAATCCCGGGATGGAATCCTCACCATCGTTGAAATTGTCCTGCATCAGGCCGCCCATCACCGCAATTTGGTAGTTGGGAATTTTGAGGATTGATTCCATCTCGCGCGTTTGTATCACCGGAACCGAGTTTACGATTTGCACCCCAGCGGCGGTGACCAGCGATGGATTTGGGTCCTGGACCACACCGATACGCCGCGACAGCGAAGGACGCACGTTGATGGTGACCTGATCAGCGTCGTCAATTTGAGGGGTAACCGACATCACAAACCCGACAGCGATGGACTGCGCGGTTGTCGTGAACGAATTGACCGCCGGCGACGTCGCCGTGGCTGGCGTGCTCGAACCGGACACGTTGAAATACACCAGGTTGTCAACCACCTTTAACATCGCAGTCTGGTTGTTGAGTACCGAGAGTTTTGGACTCGAAAGTACTTTGACATTGCCGTAAGACCCGAGCAACGAAAGTGCTGCGGCGATGTTGCCTATTGGTGAGGCGGTGTTGATGAACGAGAGTTGGAAATTGCCGCTTCCCCCTAGTGCTCCAAACACTGGGTTAATCGGATTGGCCGCCGCCGCAAAGGTTGCCCCAGTGGCTGCCCCCACACCTGGCACCGCTCCTGATCCTTGCTGATTGAGAGAAAAACCGTCCGTACCAGAGCGCAATCGCTGCCAATTGATGCCTTGTTGATACAGCGAGCTCAGTTGCACTTCAACAACCGTCACTTCTATCAGCACCTGACGGCGTGCACTCGAGACCACACGGTCGATGAACTCGCGCACCCTTTCCTGCTGGCGCTGGGTAGCGAACACCATCAGAATGCCTGCCTCGCGGTTGCTGATCACCGGGTTGGCAGCACCGGCTGCTGCTGCTTGGGTCCCGGTGGCACTTTGCGACAGGTTGTAGCCGGTTTGCGCACAGTTCACCGTGGGGGCAGCGGTTGCCCCTGCGCTACCGGCGCCCCCGGTTACCTGCTGCATCAGCTGTGGAGCACCTGATCCGGCAGAAGCCAGCTGCCGCGCCACATTGAGGCGATTTTCATAATCGCGCTCCCGCGCCTGCTGCTGGTCGGAGCGTTCCTGGCGCGAAATGGCACGGGTTGTGACGACGATGTTGCAAACGTTTTGTGCCAGGGACTCCCAGAAAAAATTGGCAGTGTTGCTGGTCAGGGACGTAGACGAGTTGTTGTTGCCCGCACCGCCTGCAGCACCACCCGCTCCAGTGGTGTTGATTTGGGTCGCAACGTTCACCGTCGTGGCGGCTGACCGGGTCATGTTGACGTAGTCCACCGTATAGGTCGCCATGAACGGCGCATCCGGAAGGATCGACAGATTGGCGCCGTTCATCTCCCAGCGCAGGTCGACTTGTTTGGACATGCGCGACAGCAATTGCGGCAGGGTCTGGTTGAGCGCGTTCATGGTGACGTTACCCGAGATGGATGGGTGTACGTCGACGTTGATTTTCGCATCGCGGGCGAGCGCGAACAGCAGGTCGCGCACCGGCACTTCGTTGACGACCACGCTGTAGGTTTCCTGACGTGGCACCGCGCGCGGTTGCGGCGGTAATGGCAGCGTCGTTAGCGTGGGAGGAATATCACCAGCCGGCTGCACGGGAGCGTTTTCGCGCGCGACATGTTGTGTAGACGGTTTGAGCGGAGGCGGAGCACACGCTGAAACGGCGAGACAAAGCAGCATGGCCGGCAAATTCAGGCACAAGCGGGTGCGGCGGGGCTGGGCGGCGGCGCATGCTGCGTGCTTCGCCCGCTGCCTCAACGTGACGAGAGTGGTATTCATAGCACTCTTGAGCATAGCACAGGACGCCCCTCTTCATCGCGAATGAGCCTTGCGGTCTAGCGTCGCGCGATTTGCTCGCGCCGTCTCTTTCGGTGCTCCGCAATTGAAGCTAGTCTTCGCGCGATGGTGCGCGCGTTTCAGTTGGGAATTCGGCTTCGCTCATGGTGAAAGTATTGGGGCGATCAACGGCGGCTCGCACCATACTGGGAGCAGGCGTTGGTTTGGCCACAGGGGCGCGGCGTACTGGCGCAGGGGCGGATATGACAGCCGTGTATGTCGGCTGCGGTTGCGGAATCATTCTTGCGGCGGGCGTAACTGATACTTCGGCGCCGGCCACGCTCGCTGGACCCGCAACTGTTGCCGCCGGCGTGGTTGGCGCCGCTGCCTCCGCGCGTGTAGATGGAGCCGTGCTGGGCGCCACTGTTTGCGCACCCGATGATGCAGTTGCGTTCTCCTCGGGCGCAATGGCTGGGGCAGTCAATGTGGAGGGCGCCGGCGCCGCAATGCCGGCCACGGAGGCTCCTCCCGACGCGGCGCCTGCGAGTGGTTGGGGGATAGCAATGTCTGGCGCGGGCAGTGCAGAGGCTGGCGTCGCGGCCGGCACAGCCACTCGTGAAGGCGCGCTCACAGTCGGGCTGGTTGGCAATGTAACGCGCATGCCCGCAAACAGGCCCGCACCCACTAGTGCTAATGTGAGTGCGCCCGCGGCTGCAAGCCACTTCCATCGCTGTGGCCGAGTTTGCCTGTCCGCAGCCGTCCCCAACCTCGCAAAGCCGGCATCGCGGATAGCCGCCAGCGCGTGCTTTCGCGTGATGCCATGTTCCGCTTCAGCGTACGCAGCCAGGAGGCACTTGTCGGCAAGAATGTTCAGGCGCCGCGTGAGGCCTTCCGACGATTTGGCTATGAGTTTGAGCGCGCTCGCGTCGAACGAGTCCGGCCCTTTGTATCCTGCCTGGCGCATGCGAAACATGAGATATTGGCCAACATCGGCATGGACCAAGGGTTCGAGGCGAAAGCTGTGGGTGATGCGCTCGCGCAAGGGGCGCAGCAGCGGGGTGGCGAGCTGTTCGTCAAGTTCCTGCTGGCCGAACAGGGCAATCTGCAGCAGCTTGTGGCGGTTCGATTCAAGATTGGACAGCAGGCGTATTTGTTCAAGCGTTTCAGCCGGCATGGCGTGCGCTTCATCGATCAACAGCACGACGCGCTTGCCCTCGCCGTAGACCTTGATCAAATGCTCCTGGAGGGTGCGCAACAACTGATTGGGTCGCTGCTCGTTCCGAGTCGAACACTTGAGGTCATCAAGGATCGCCTGCAAGATTTCCTCACGCGCCAGCGAGGGGTTGGACAGGTATATCGTTTCCACCCCTGCCGGCAGGCGCTCGATCAACACACGGCACAACATGGTCTTGCCGGCACCGACTTCACCGGTCACCTTGACGATGCCCTCGTCGTGCGTGATGGCGTAGAGCAATGCTTCGAGCGTGGCGCCGCGGTTGGCCCCCGAAAAGAAAAAATCGGTGTGTGGCGTAATGCGAAACGGCGGCTCAGTGAGGCCGAAATGATCAAGGTACATGGCGTCCGCCTTTCAGCGCGGTTTCTCGAGCGCGTTCATGCGTGAATACAGTGTCGTGCGATTCATGCCCAGTGCACGCGCTGCCTGACTGACGTTTCCATTGGAGAGCTTCATGGCTGCTGCTATGTAGGCGCGCTCCCAGGCTTCGAGCTTGGCGTCGAGAGCGAAGCCGCCGCCGCGCGCCAGCTCGCGCCAGGCAATATCATCGATCGCGTCAGCCGCCTCCTGCCCCCCTGCGCCCTCTGCGCCAGTAAAGGCACCGGGATCGAATTCGAGCTCAAGTGCGGCGGCATTGACGATTGCTCCTGCGTGTTTGGTCACCAGACGGATGACAACATTGCGCAACTCGCGCACATTTCCAAAAAAGGGGTATTCGCACCAGACGGATTCTGCGGCTGGTTCGAGCGCAAATTGCGCAACCCCGGCCGCATCGGCATACATGCGCCGAAAATGTGCCAGCAGCAAGAGGCTGTCACCTGACATCTCGCGCAATGCGGGAACCTGCATCGTGAATACCGACAGCCGGTGGTAAAGATCGGGGCGAAAACGCCCTTGCTTGCTTTCGACACGCAAGTCGCGATTGGTCGCTGCGATTACGCGCGCCTGTGAGCGCCGCACCTGTGTTTCGCCGACGCGATTGTATTCACCGTTTTCGAGCACACGCAGTAGTTTGGCCTGCAGATCAAGCGGCAACTCTCCAATTTCGTCCAGAAACAGCGTGCCATCGGCGGCATCTTCGAAATAACCGGCCTTGTTGGTTTGCGCGCCGGTGAATGCGCCTTTTGCATAACCAAACAGAGTAGGCTCCATCAGCGTGGGGGAAATGGCCGCGCAATTGAGGGCAAAATAGGGTTTGCCACGGCGCATGCCTTTGGTATGTAGGCAAGAGGCAGCAACCTCTTTCCCGCTCCCCGATTCACCGGCGATGAGCACAGGGAAAGGCGAGTCGGCATAAAGCGTGATCTGGGTCTTGAGCGCAGTCATCGGGGCCGATTTGCCTACCAGGGCGTCGAGCGGATCAGCGGCCGGGCTGCTACGGATGCTCTGATCGGATGCCTCTGCATCACTGGCACGCAATGCGTCGAGCAACATCCGGCGCAACTGCTGGGGATGGGCGGGCTTTGGCACAAACTCGGTGGCGCCGAGCGCGCGAGCGTGCCGCCCGGCTGCATCTTCCGACTGCCCCGACAGCACGACAATCTTGGTCGCGGGAGAGTGAGCGAGCACTGCACTGATCAACTGATAACCTTCTTCCGGCGAGTGCTGGGCGGGCGGCAGGCCAAGATCGACCAATGCAAGCGGCGGTGGCGCCGACAGGGCGCGCAGTCGTTCAATAGCCGCAAGCCTGGTGCCGGCCGACACCACCTCGAAATCGCGGCCGAGCACGATGGACAGGGTGTCGACAATCAACTGGTCATCGTCCACGATGAGCAATACTGGAAGCGCAGAGGGCGCGCGCGTGCCATCGTGTGCAGCTGGCGCGAAGGTTGACGTCAATGCCGCGCTCATCAGGCAACTCCTGCGTTGGTGCCGATAACGTGGAGGAAGGCACGTTCGAGAGAAGCAGCGCGGGTGCTGGTCAAGAGATCCTGCGGCGCGCCGGTGAATGCCAGGCGACCGCCATGCAAAATCGCAATGCGGTCACAGATTTCCTCAACGTCGGCGAGCTGGTGCGAGGTGAAAAAGAGCGTGCGGCCCGCGTCACGCTGTGCAAATAGCTGATCTTTAACCAGCGCACGTGCTTTGGGATCAAGGCCGCTCATTGGCTCGTCCAGAACCAGGAGCTCTGAGCCCGACAAAAAGACGGCAGCGAGGCCCAGTTTCTGGGTCATTCCCTTGGAGAACGCACGCACTGGCCGATGCATCGCATCAGGCGACAAATCAAGCTTGACACACATGTTTAGCGCAGCGGCATCGTCGTGCGCGTGACGGTGCAAGGCGGCCATCATGCGCAAAAAGTCGCGCCCGGTGAGATAGTGGGGTGGCATGAACCGTTCCGGCAAAAAGGCCAGGCGTCGACGCGCTTCAAAGCGCATGCTCGATACGCCGAATATCGCGATCTGCCCGGATGAAAAATCGGCCAAATCCAGCGCGCATTTTATGAGTGAGGTCTTGCCCGCACCGTTTACACCGGCAAGTCCGAAGAATTCGCCCGGACGCACCTCGAACGACACTGCGTCAAGGATCAGCGCTCCGCGTCCGTAGTTTTTGGAGACGCGATCAAATGCGAGGGCAGGCACATTCATAGGGGGCGGACTATACCGCAGGACGCGCGAACGCCTGCTAGAATCAAGTGTCGCAGCAACTCCAAAGATGCTTTCTCCGATGGGCTTGCTTCCTACGATGGTTTAGCGGTCCGCACTACGGCGGCCCTGAGCTGCCCGTTGCCCCCTAGTTCCCCACCACGCCTCAACGCTTACCGTGCTGTCCGACACCGATTTCGTCGCCCTCGAAAATGTTTCGTTCGGTTATCCGCTCCTTTCGGGTGCCACCGGAAGGCTGATTCTGGATGGTGTAAACCTGAACCTGCGCAAGGGCTCTCTGGTGGCCTTGATGGGCGGCTCTGGAAGCGGAAAGACTACCATCTTGCGCCTTTTGGGCGGACAGATCAAACCACAGGCAGGCGGCGTGCGAGTGGCGGGCCTTGACGTGCCGGCGCTGCCGCACGCGGAGCTTTTTGCCTTGCGCCGCCGAATGGGCATGCTGTTCCAGTTCGGCGCCCTGTTTACCGACATGAGCGTGTTCGACAATGTTGCCTTTCCCTTGCGCGAACACACCCAATTGCCCGAGGATGCCATCCGGGACCTCACGTTGCTGAAGTTGCATGCGGTGGGACTGCGCGGCGCGGCAGCACTGATGCCGTCAGAGATTTCAGGCGGAATGGCACGGCGCGTGGCATTGGCGCGCGCTATCGCGCTCGACCCCGATCTGATCATGTACGACGAGCCGTTCGCCGGTCTTGATCCGATCTCTCTTGGTGTTACTGCGAATCTAATTCGCCGCCTCAATGATGCCTTGGGAGCCACCTCAATTATCGTTACCCACGATGTCGAAGAGTCCTTGGCAATCGTCGATTACGTCTATTTTCTTGCGGAAGGAAAGATCGTCGCGCGTGGTACACCGGATGAAATCCGCGCGTCTGATCTGCCGTATGTACGTCAGTTTGTGTCAGGCGAGCCGGATGGGCCGGTGCGTTTTCACTATCCGGCACAGGACTACGCTGCAGATCTGGGTTTTAGCTGTGCGCCCGCAGCCAGCGCGTCGCAGGCGAGTGAGGGAGCCCGCAAGCCCGGGGCCGGGCCATGACGCAACTCCTGCAATCACTGGGTCATGGCGTTATCGACGGCATTGCCAAACTTGGCTATGCCGCACGCCTGTTTGCGCTACTGCTGGCGCACTCGGGATTGTCTTTCCGCCGCCTGCGTCTGACGATTGCGCAAGTGCATTTCATCGGCAACTATTCGCTGGTCATCATTGTCATATCCGGCCTCTTTGTCGGGTTTGTGCTTGGCTTGCAAGGCTATAACACGCTGCAGCGCTACGGCTCCGAGCAGGCACTCGGTCTGCTTGTGGCACTGTCGCTGGTGCGCGAACTGGGCCCGGTGATTACCGCCCTGCTGTTCGCAGGGCGTGCTGGCACCTCGATTACTGCCGAGATCGGCCTGATGAAGGCCGGCGAGCAGTTGGCCGCGATGGACATGATGGCGGTGTCGCCGGTGGCGCGGGTACTGGCGCCGCGGTTCTGGGCCGGCGTCATTTCGATGCCGGCGCTGGCCGCGATGTTCTCTGCGGTAGGCGTGTTTGGCGGCTACATCGTCGGTGTCGTGATGATTGGTGTTGATGAAGGGGCATTTTGGAGCCAAATGCAAAATGGCGTCGACTGGCTCACCGATGTGGGAAACGGGGTGGTCAAAAGTGTTGTTTTTGGCTTCGCTGTCACTTTTATCGCAGTTTTTGAGGGTTATGACTGTCAGGCCACGCCGGAGGGTGTGTCGCGCGCAACAACGCGCACGGTTGTCTCTTCCTCGCTGGCGGTGTTGGGGTTAGACTTCATCCTCACTGCATTGATGTTTTCGTGAATTGCAAAAAGGCCGTGTGATGAACCGCAAATTGGTCGATGTCTGGGTGGGCTTGTTTGTTATTTTGGGCTTTGCGGCCATTCTCGTGCTGGCGCTCAAGGCCGGCAACCTTGCTTCATTTAATTTTTCAGAAACGTATGAGGTCAGGGCGAAGTTTGATAACATTGGCGGGTTAAAGCCGCGGGCCCCCGTCAAGAGCGCCGGCGTAGTGGTGGGAAGAGTGGCTGCTATAACGTTTGACGACCAGACTTTTCAAGCTGTCGTGACGCTGGCAATGGACCGGCGTTACGGATTTCCGAAAGACTCGGCAGCAAAGATTTTGACTTCGGGGTTGCTTGGTGAGCAATATATCGGGCTGACAGCGGGCGGCGATTCGGCCAAGCTGGAGCAGGGTAGTCGTATTAAGGATCGCAATACGCAGTCCGCAGTGGTGCTCGAGGATTTGATCAGCCAGTTTTTGTACAGCAAGGCGTCTGATGGCAAGCCGGCAGAGTCAGGCGGCAGCAGCGTTGGTGGCGGGAATGCCAAGGGTGGCATTGATGGTGGAGCAAAGGACGCTAAATGAAATCAATCATGTCTAGGTTTAAGTCGCTGTTATTTGCGTTGGTGTTCACGCTTGCAGCCGGCGGCTGCGCGTCATCCAATACACCTGGCGACCCATTTGAAGGCTTCAATCGCGCCATGTTTGGCTTCAACGAAGCACTCGACAACGCGGTGCTCAAGCCGGTCGCCAGCGGGTATCGCCATGTTGTGCCGGAGCCTGTGCGCGAATGCACCGGCAATGTATTCTCCAATATCAATGATGTGTTCGTTGCCGTCAACAGCCTGCTGCAAGGCAAGGTGGGCGATGCGGTGTCCGATGCCTGCCGTGTCCTCGTCAACACCACAGTGGGTGTGTTGGGCTGCTTTGATGTCGCTTCCAAGATTGGACTCGAAAAGCACAATCGTGATTTTGGCCAGACATTTGGCAAATGGGGCATCGACAGCGGCCCGTATTTTGTGTTTCCATTTATCGGACCGTCCAGCATTCGCGACGGGGTGGGTACTTTGATTTATTCGAATCTGGATCCCGTATGGGCCAACCACATTCCCACCAGAAATGTCGCCTATAGCCTGCGAACGGTGAATCGCCGCGCAGAGTTGTTGAACGCGTCCAACGCCCTGGAGGACGCGGCACTCGACAAATATGCGTTTGTGCGGGACGCCCACGTGCAACGCCGGCAAAGCATGATTAAAGACGACGACAATAAAGCCGCCCCGCGCGCCGCTAGCGATCCTGC
Source organism: Burkholderiales bacterium (assembly GCA_031362905.1). Taxonomy (GTDB): domain Bacteria; phylum Pseudomonadota; class Gammaproteobacteria; order Burkholderiales; family JAEUOS01; genus CANJDH01. The sequence goes on from JANLTL010000137.1 coordinate 13,685, forward strand.
GGTCGTCGGTACGACCGCGGTTCCAGGCGATGCACCATCGCCAGCCTCATTGCCTGCATCGGTCTGGTTTGACCAGGCGAACCAGCGCGCCGGCGTAGTCAATGCATCGGTGCCGGCTAAAGTTGTCGGCAAGGCTGGGGTGCGTGTCGCTGCGCTCGCTCTGGTCGAATGATGCCATCTTCATTGTTTCACCAAGCGATCATTGCCTTTCCTGATCAATTCTTGATGCGTGTAACTAAGCAAATGGGTATTGCGTTGGCGCAGGTAAAAATCTGGATTGTCGCCATTGCGCTGCTGGTATGTGGGGGCGGGGCTGCGATGGCGCAGGAAGCGCCGGATGCGCTGGTCAAGCGGGTTGTCAATGACGTCACCAGCGCTATCAAGGCCGACAAGGAGTTGCAGTCGGGCAATCGCGCCAAGATCAATGCGCTGATTGAAAGCAAGGTGGCGCCCGCCATCAACTTCGCGCGCATGACGCAATCGGCGGTGGGCCGTCACTGGCAGCGTGCCACGCCGGAACAGCAGGCGTTGCTGACACGCGAATTTCGCGTGCTGTTGACCAACACCTATGCCTTCGCATTTTCCGAGTACAAGCCAGAGACGGTCATCGAGTACCGGCCGATGCGTATGCAGTCTGACGATACTGACGCGATCGTTCGTTCGCTGATTCGCACGGGCGCACGCGACCCGATACAGCTCGACTACTACCTTGAAAAAGAAGGCACCGGCTGGAAAGTGGTCGACATCAACGTGCTCGGTGCGCGACTGGTCGAGAACTACAAGAATACCTTCAATAGCGAAATCAACAATGGTGGTGTGGACGGCTTGATCAAAAGCCTGGCCGCAAAAAACCGCTCACTGGAAGCCAAGAACCGGTCTTCCTGAGATAGCGCCAGGCTGCCGACCCGGTGGACCTTGCGTTCCTTCTGGCTTTGTTCCCGCCCGGTACCTTTCCTCATGAGCTTTCGCGTTCCTTCCCGTGTTCTGCTGGACGACGCCGCTGTGGTGTTGCAGCAGGGTTCAGTTGCCATTGCTGCCGGTGAGCGCGAAGTCGATCTTGTTGACGTGACGATGTCGGATTCCAGTCTGGTGGCTTGTCTGCTCGCGTGGCGCCGTGCGGCTCAGGCAAGTGGTGCGCCGCTGTCAGTGAGCAATCCTTCGCC
>JANLTL010000159.1:0-5191 GCA_031362905.1 Burkholderiales bacterium
GTGATCGTGGACGAAGGCCTGGTCGACAAACAATTCATCGCCGGCCGCACCAGCGGCTACGAGGCAATTTGCGACAACGTCAAGGGCTATGCGCCCGAGACAATGGAAAAAATTTGCGGCATTCCCGCCGCGACGATTCGCGAGGTCGCACGCGCATTTGCCACCTCCAAAGGCTCGATGATCCTGTGGGGCATGGGCGTCTCGCAGCACGTACACGGCACCGACAACGCGCGCTGCCTGATTGCGCTCTCGATGATCACCGGGCAAATTGGCAGACCTGGTACCGGACTGCACCCGCTGCGCGGCCAGAACAATGTGCAGGGCGCCTCCGACGCAGGCTTGATCCCGATGATGTTCCCCGATTACAAGCGGGTGGACAACGTGGAAGCCAATGCGCGCTTTGAAAAACTGTGGGGCCGCGCGCTCGACAAGAAGCCCGGCCTGACCGTGGTTGAGGTCATGAACAAGGCGCTTGCGCCTGACACTGATCCGCAAAAAATTCGTGGCATGTATGTCGAAGGGGAAAACCCGGCGATGTCCGACCCCGACCTCAATCACGCGCGCGAAGCGATGGCTTCGCTCGACTGCCTCGTGGTGCAGGATATTTTCATGACTGAAACGGCCTATCTTGCCGACGTCGTGCTGCCAGCCTCGGCCTGGCCCGAGAAGACCGGCACCGTGACCAATACCGACCGCATGGTGCAACTGGGCCGCCGCGCGCTTGATGCGCCGGGCGACGCCAAACAGGACCTGTGGATCATTCAGCAACTCGCCAATCGCATGGGCTGTGAGTGGAACTATACGGGTGAGGAAAGCGGTGTCGCACAGGTGTTCGACGAAATGCGCCGCGCCATGCCATCGATTGCCGGCATTACCTGGGAGCGGCTGGAGCGTGAGTCGAGCGTGACTTATCCCTGTGAAAACGAGGGCGATCCCGGCACCTCGGTCGTCTTCACCGAAGACTTTCCGCGTGAGACCGGACGGGCCAAATTGGTGCCGGCTGACATCATCCCCGCAGCCGAGCGCCCCGATCGTCAGTTTCCGTTCGTGCTCATTACGGGACGCCAGCTGGAGCACTGGCACACCGGCTCGATGACGCGCCGCGCCACCGTGCTTGACCGCCTTGAGCCGTTCGCGACCGCAGCCTTGCATCCGGCCGATTTCGCCAAACTCAGAATCAAGCCCGGCGATGTGGTCACCGTCGAATCACGGCGCGGCAAGGTTGCGCTCGCCGCGCGTGCCGATGAGAGTACGCCGCAGGGTGCGGTGTTCATTCCGTTCGCCTACTACGAAGCGGCAGCCAATCTGCTCACCAACCCGGTGCTCGACCCGTTCGGCAAGATTCCCGAATTCAAGTATTGCGCGGTGCGCGTGGTGCGTGGCGGCAAGCTCAAGCCCCTGAGCAGTTATGGCGGCGGCAAGAGTGAATTGGCGGCAGCCTAGAGTGGGGCTGAGCGTGCTATCGGCCTGAGAGGCGCTCCCACCAAGGCTCTTGGCGATAGGGCGGGTCTGCACTCGGGAAATGGTGAGGCGCGTCAATTGATACGCGTCAAGTTTTGCGTGTTTGGTGTGGTGCAGATTGACTTCGATCAAGGTTGATCGAGAGCGCGCCACGCAAGATGATGCGTGCGCAGATTGCGCCGGTATTCGTGTGTTCTTGAGGACAAGCCCTGCACCGCAAGCGTGCCATGCAGGGTCTGTTTCAACCCAGAGTGGAGTTAGCCATGCCAAAGTCCGATATTGAGATTGCCCAAGCCGCCACCATGCAGCGTATCGCCCAGGTGGCAAAAGAAAAGCTGGGCATCAGCGACGACCATCTGGTGCCGTACGGCCATTACAAGGCCAAGCTTTCGCTCGACTTCATTGAAACGCTCAAGGACAAGCCCAACGGCAAACTGATCCTCGTCACCGCGATCAACCCGACACCGGCTGGCGAAGGCAAGACCACCACCACTGTGGGTTTGGGCGACGCGCTCAATCATCTGGGCAAGCAGGCCATCATCGCCCTGCGCGAACCGTCTCTCGGCCCGGTGTTCGGCGTCAAGGGCGGTGCGGCCGGCGGCGGTTATGCGCAGGTCGTTCCGATGGAAGACATCAACCTGCATTTCACCGGCGACTTCTCGGCGATTGCGCTGGCCAACAATCTGCTGGCGGCCGCGATTGACAACCACATTAGCCACGGCAATGAGTTGGGCATCGATATCCGCCGCATTCAGTGGAAGCGCGTGGTTGACATGAACGACCGCGCGCTGCGTGACATTACCATCGGCCTCGGCGGCCCCGCCAACGGCTATCCGCGCCAGGACGGATTCGATATCGTGGTCGCCTCTGAGGTGATGGCGATTTTCTGTCTCGCCACCTCTCTGAAGGATTTGAAAAAGCGCCTCGGCAACATCGTTGTCGCGTACACCAAAGACCAGAAGGCGATCCGCGCTTCCGATCTGAAGGTGCATGGCGCAATGACGGTGTTGCTCAAAGACGCACTCGCGCCCAATCTTGTGCAGACGCTGGAAAACAATCCGGCATTCATCCACGGCGGCCCGTTCGCCAATATCGCGCACGGCTGCAACTCGGTGATCGCGACGCAGACTGCCCTCAAGCTCGCGGACTACGTGGTGACCGAAGCGGGTTTCGGCGCCGACTTGGGCGCCGAAAAATTCGTGGACATCAAGTGCCGCAAGACCGGCCTCAAGCCCAGCGCAGTGGTAATCGTCGCCACGGTGCGCGCGCTCAAGTATCACGGTGGCGCCGATCTGAAGACCCTCAACACCGAAAATCTTGCTGCGCTCGAAAAAGGGATTGCCAATCTCGAACGTCATGTACACAACATCACCGAACACTACGGCATGCCATGCGTGGTGTCGGTCAATCACTTCCTGTATGACACCGACGCCGAGCACGCGCTGTTGCGCGACAAGCTGGCCAGGCTCGGCGCACCGGTGATCCTGGCCAAACACTGGGCCGATGGCGGCAAGGGCGCTGCCGAGGTGGCGAAAAAAGTCATCGAACTGTGTGAAGGAAAAAACAACTTCCACTTCGTTTACGAAGACAGTGATCCGCTGTGGGAGAAGATGAAAAAAATCGCCACCAAAATCTACGGTGCTGCCGATATTTCGGCCGATGCCAAGGTGCGTGCGCAGATCAAGAAGTTTCAGGATGAGGGCTACGGCCACTACCCGGTGTGCGTGGCCAAAACGCAGATGTCGTTTTCGACTGATGCGAGTCTGCGTGGCGCGCCGTCGGGCCACATGGTCAATGTGCGGGAGGTACGCCTCGCGGCCGGAGCCGAATTCGTGGTGATGGTCTGTGGTGACATCATGACCATGCCGGGCCTGCCGAAGGTGCCGTCGGCCGAGGTGATCGATCTGAACGATGACGGCAAGGTGGTGGGGTTGTTTTAATTTTCTCTATGCCGATGGCATATGCCATCGGCACGGAAATCGTACAATCTCCCGCGCGAGGAGAGGGGCACAATCTGGAAGCCAAAGGAGACAGCATGAATAAAGTGATTCACCACCTATCCGTTACCGTGATCGGTTTGGCGTGCATCGGACCGGCCTCGGCGCTGGCCGCCTGGGAGCCTACCAAAACGGTGGAGTTCATCGTGCCCGCCGGTACCGGCGGCGGCGCCGACCAAATGGCGCGGATCACGCAGGCCATCATTGCCAAGCACAAGCTGATGAAACAGCCGATGGTCGTGGTCAACAAAGGCGGCGGCGCGGGCGCCGAGGGTTTCCTCGATACCAAGGCGGCCAAAGGTGACCCGCACAAGATCATCATTACCCTGTCGAACTTGTTCACCACGCCGCTTGCCGTTGGCGTGCCGTTCAATTGGCGCGATTTGACGCCAGTGACGATGATGGCGCTCGATCAGTTCGTCTTGTGGGTCAATGCCGAGACACCTTACAAGGAACCCAAGGACCTGGTCGCTGCCGTCAAGGCGGCGGGCGGCAAGATGAAGATGGGGGGTACTGGCTCCAAGCAGGAAGATCAGATCATCACGGTTGCGCTGGAGAAGGCGACCGGCGCCAAGTGGAACTACATTTCGTACAAGGGGGGCGGCGAAGTGGCGGTGCAACTGGTCGGCAAGCACGTCGACTCCACCGTCAACAACCCGATCGAGGCGGTGGCGCAATGGCGTTCCGGGGCATTGCGTCCGCTGTGCGTGTTTGATACCAAGCGCATGCCCTACAAGATCAAGGTCACCAAAGACATGTCCTGGGGCGATATCCCCACCTGCAAGGAGAAGGGTCTGGATATTGACTATGTCATGTTGCGCGGCATCTTCATGCCCGGCGGTGTGACGGCCGAGCAGACCCAGTATTACGTTGACCTGATGAAAAAGGTGCGTGAGACGCCAGACTGGAAAGAATTCATCGAGAAAGGCGCCTTTAACACCACGGCGCTTGCCGGCAAGGAATACGTCGACTGGGTGGGCAAGGAAGAGGCGCGGCACGTGTTTCTGATGCGCGACGCCGGGTTTATAGCCAGGTAGCAATTGGATGACGACTGCGGCGGCGCCGGGTCTGCCCCCGGCGCTCCGAGTCCCCTTGAGTTTCCTCGGAGTTCAACGCAGGTTCAACGCAGCGGATGGAAAACCCATGTCAGAGTTGGATCCTCAGCAGGAGTCTCCCAGCGCGGTGTCGAACCGCTCCGTGGAAATCGGCGTGGCGGCAATCACCTTTGCACTGGGCGCACTGGTGGTTTACGACAGTCTGCGCCTCGGGATTGGCTGGGGCGATGAAGGCCCCAAAGCTGGCTACTTTCCGTTCTATATCGGGCTGATCATTTGCATCGGATCGGTCGTGAACCTGGTGATGGCGGGACGCGACCGTGCGTCCGGCAGTTTCGTCTCGAATGGGCAGTTGAAGGATGTCTTGCGGGCGCTGGTGCCGATGCTCTTGTTTGTCGGGCTGATTGGTTTTCTTGGCATGTATGTGGCTGGCGCCATCTATATCGCGTTCTTCATGCGCTGGATCGGCAAATACGCATGGCCCAAGGTGGCGGTGGTATCGCTTGGCACCATCGTCGGTTTTTTCCTGGTGTTTGACTTGTGGTTCAAGGTGCCGCTGGTCAAGGGTCCGCTTGAGGCCCTGCTTGGTTTGAACTGAGGGACACACCATGGAAGAACTCCAGTCGCTCATGGGCGGGTTTGCGATAGCCCTGACCTGGTTCAATATCGCGCTGATGT
>JANLTL010000170.1:0-10189 GCA_031362905.1 Burkholderiales bacterium
GAAGTGCTGCGCTGGGCCGAGCCGCAGGAACTGCCGATCACGGTGATTGCCGGCGCCGACCATTTTTTTCACCGGCGCCTGCACGTGATCAAGAGCATCGTCACACGCGCCTGGTGATGCGCCCCGCTGCTGCCGGGACGCGGCGGCCCGGCGTGGCAGCCGTTCTCAGCCCTGAGGGGCAAGCTTGTCCTGCGTCTTGGCGTCAAAGTCGCTCGCTTCGTGCCGCTCGTGCAGCTGGCTCGACGGCTCGCCCTGCATACGGTTGACCATGCGACCGCGCTTGACTGCGGGGCGCGCGGCAATCGCGTCCGTCCAGCGCCGCACATTCCGGTATTCCTGCACCTGCAGAAACTCGCCGCCGCCATAGAGCAGCCCCTTGGCGAGCGCGCCGTACCAAGCCCACACGGCCATATCGGCAATCGTGTACTCATCGCCTGCAAGATAGACAGTCTCGGCAAGGCGTCGGTCGAGCACGTCAAGCTGGCGCTTGGTCTCCATGGCAAAACGGTCAATCGCGTATTCGATCCTGAACGGCGCGTAGGCGTAGAAGTGGCCGAAACCGCCACCCAGATACGGCGCACTGCCCATCTGCCAGAACAGCCACGACAGACACTCGGTGCGTGCGACGTGCTCTGTGGGCAAAAAGGCGCCGAACTTCTCGGCCAGATACAGGAGGATCGCACCGGACTCAAACACGCGAACCGGCTTGGCGCCACTGCGATCGATCAAGGCAGGAATTTTTGAATTTGGATTCGCGCCGACAAAGCCACTGCCGAATTGATCGCCATCATGAATCCTGATCAGCCATGCGTCGTACTCCGCGCCGGTGTGGCCCGCCGCCAACAACTCTTCGAGCATCACCGTCACCTTCACACCATTCGGCGTGGCGAGTGAATAGAGCTGGAGCGGATGGCGCCCAACCGGCAGTTCCTTGTCGTGCGTCGCCCCCGCGATGGGACGGTTGATGCTCGCAAACTTGCCGCCGCTCTCCTTGTTCCAGGTCCAGATCTTCGGCGGGGTGTAGGGGGTTGAATCACTCATGCAAGATGCTCCGGATAGAAAGGGTTGCCCTTGCTGGATTGTCGGCGTCCGGCAAATGATGTCGATCGGATGGTGCGCGTGAGTTTACGAGACTATCCCGCGCAAACCCCGGTCACACGCCGGTGTCAGAACTTCCCCGACTGGAAATCGAGAATTGCCTGACGAATCTCGTCAGGCGTGTTCATCACGAACGGCCCATGCTGCACGATGGGTTCATTGAGCGGCTTGCCTGCCAGCAGAATGAAGCGCCCGGCCTCATCGTGCGTGTGCGCCTTGACGAGCGTGCCCTCAGACAGCACGACCAAATGGCCCTGTTTCACCATGGTTTCGTCTTCGCCGAACACCACTTCGCCTTCAAAGACATAGGCGAACACGGCATGGCCCGCGGGCACGGTGAATTCGAAGTCCTTGCCGGCGGGGAGTGACACGTCGAGGTACGACGGCTCGGTAGCGATGCCATTGATCGGGCCGGTCGCGCCTTCGTAGACACCGGCGATCACCTTGACCACACTGCCGTTCTCGCCCAGGACCTGCGGCACCTGATCTGCCGGAATGTCTTGATAGCGCGGCACGCACATCTTGTCCTTGGCCGGCAGGTTGACCCAGAGCTGGAAGCCGGCCATGCGGCCGCTCTCCTGCAGCGGCATTTCGGAGTGGATCAGGCCGCGCCCGGCGGTCATCCATTGCACGCTGCCGGGGCCGAGGTCGCCCGAGTTGCCCTGATTGTCCTTGTGTTGCATGCGTCCGGCGAGCATGTAGGTGACGGTCTCGAAGCCGCGATGTGGATGGTCGGGGAAGCCGCCAATGTAGTCGCTCGCCGAGTCGCTGCCGAAGGCATCGAGCATCAAAAATGGATCAAGGTTTTGCAGTTGCGGCTGGCCGATCACGCGCAGCATTTTGACGCCGTCGCCGTCTGAGGCCTGCATGCCGCGTACGGTGCGGGTGACGTGGCGGGTCTGGTGATTGCCGCCAGCTTCGTGATGCGTGTGCGGATGGGCGTGGCCGTGATCGTGTGCGTGGGCTTGGGTCATGATGGTTCGATCAGAAAGGAGTCGGGAGAAACTCCATCTATCATGGCGGTGTTGATGGCTGATTTCAACCACGACGAGGTTGTGGTTTTGCGGCGGCACCTGGTGGTGATCACCGCGCCTGATCGCTCCGCGCTGGCGCCGTTCGTCGCGTGGAGGCCGCAAACGCCCTCATTCCCTGCCCATCATTGTTGCTTCCGCCAGCCATTCCAGATGTCTACCCCTTCTTCCGCCATTCCCCGCTGGCTCGGCGTTACGCTCCTGCTCGCCACCGCTGCTGCTTTCGCGAGCAATCACATTGCTGCGCGTTTCGCGTTTGATCACGGCGCGAATGTCCTTACCGCCGTCACCTTTCGCTCGATCGCGACGGCGCTGGTGGTTTGGCTGCTGATGCGCATAACCGGTGTGGCCGTGGCGCTACCGGGCGCCAAGCATTGGCAGGCGCTGGTATTCGGGCTGGTGATCGTGGTGCAGAGCCTGTGCCTGTATTCGGCGGTGGCGCGCATTCCGGTCGCGCTTGCCTTGCTGACCTTCAACACTTTTCCGATCATGCTGGCGCTGATCGCATGGCTCACCGGTGCCGAGCAGCCGGTGCGCAGGGTGCGGATCGCGATGCCGATCGCACTCGTGGGTCTCGCGCTCGCGCTCGGTGTGGCCGGTTTGCTCGATGGCGGATCGGTCGCGCTTGACGCGCGTTTTGCAGCGGGGGTGGGGTTCGCGTTGGCGGCGTCGGCCAGCTTCGCCGTCACCTTGCACCTGACCACGCGCTGGATGAAGCAGGTCGATGGCCGCATGCGCAGCTTTGTCGGCATGGCCGTGGTCGGCGTCGTCGCGTTGGCGATCGGGCTGGCGAGCGACGGCTTCGCGCTGCCGCGTGACCAGACCGGGTGGATCGGGCTGGTGTTGCTCACCGTGTTCTACGGCATTGCGATCACCTCGCTCTTTGTCGTCCTGCCCAAGATGGGCATGGCCAACAACGCTGCGCTGATGAATTTTGAACCGGTGGCTGCGTTGTTGATGGGCTGGCTGTTGTTGGGACAGACGATTGCGCCGGTGCAGATGCTGGGCATGGCGATCGTGATCGGCGCCATCGTGATGGTGGCCACCGCGAAGCACTAACGCCAGTATCACTTGCAACAATCCTGAACATTCCATCAGGGTGCCTTGGTCTAGAATCAACCGATGGGCCACGCTTCGCACCTCAACCAAGCGCACCACCTGCACGCGCACGGTGAGGGCGATGCGGCCCATCAGCACAGCCACGAGGTGCAGCCTGCGCAGCGCCGTGCGCTGCTGATCGCGCTGCTCCTGACCGGCGGATTCGCGCTGGTCGAGGTCGCCGGCGGTGTATACGCAAACTCCCTCGCGCTGATTTCGGACGCTGGCCACATGGCGGCTGACGCCGGCGCTCTGCTGATCGCACTCATCGCCGCTAAACTTGCGGCGCGTCCGGTGTCGGAGCGCAATTCCTTCGGCTACGGCCGTGCCGAGGTGATTGGCGCCTTCGTCAATGCGCTGACCATGCTTGCCATCGTGGTCTGGATCATCGTGGAGGCGGTATCGCGCATTTCTAAACCCCTGCCGGTTGCGGGTGGGGCGGTAATGGCAATCGCGGTGATCGGCATGGGCGTCAATCTCGTGGTGCTGTGGCTGTTGTCACGCGGCACTGCAAGCGCGGGCAGCCACGGTAGCCTCAACACGCGCGCGGCGAGGATCCACGTGCTCGGCGATCTGCTCGGATCGGTCGCGGCCATCATCGCCGGGGCGGTGGTGCTGTTCACTGGCTGGACGCTGATCGATCCGCTGCTGTCGGTGTTCGTTGCACTCCTGATATTGCGTTCAACCTGGAGTCTGGCGCGGGAGTCGGTGAGCGTGTTGATGGAAGCAGTGCCCGATGGCGTGGCGTATCGCGAAGTGGGGCAGGCGCTGGCGGCCATCGCAGGCGTGGTGTCAGTGCATGATTTGCATGTCTGGCAGATGAGCGCGAACCGGCGCGCCTTGTCAGCCCACCTGCTGCTCGCCGAGGCGGACGCTTGGCCGCGCGTACTCAAGGACGCGCGCGCCACGCTGATCGAGCGCTTTGCCATCGATCACGTCACTCTGCAACCCGAATGGCCGCCGCCGCCGGCGGGCAAGGTAATCCCGCTCAAACTCGACGCGCACGGAGAACACAGACATGGCTAACCCAATCGACGGCTTCATGGTGGATCGCGCCGCGATCAACTACATCGGCCACGACCTGCAGCGCCCCGAATGCATCCTCGCGGAGCGCGACGGCACGCTGTGGGCCGCCGATGCGCGCGGCGGTGTAACGCGCTTGCGCCACGACGGCATCCAAACCTTCATCGGCCAGCGCGCCGACGCGCGCTTTGGCAGCGCGCACATCAAGAGTGCAGATGACCTCGAAGCCAAGTTCACCCAGGGCACGCTGCCCAATGGCCTGGCGTTCGCGCGCAACGGCGACATCCTGATTTCCAACTTCGGCACCGACCTGCTCGAAGTGATGACGCGCGACGGTGCGACCCGCACACTCTACGACCGCATCGACGGCGCGCCCATCGGCAAAGTCAACTTCGTCTTGCGCGATTCCAAAGACCGCATCTGGATCACGGTATCGACCAAGGTCAATCCGTGGACGCAGGCTGCCTCGTCACGCGTGCGTGACGGCTATATCGCGCTGGTTGATGACAAGGGCATCCGCATCGTTGCCGACGGGTTTTATTTCACCAACGAAATCCGTTTCGATGCGAAGGAAGAATGGCTCTACATTGTCGAGACCACCGGGCCGCACATCACGCGCATGCGCGTTGCCGCCGATGGTTCGCTCGGCGCGCGCGAGGTGTACGGCCCGTCGCATCCGGGAACCCCCCCAGATGCGAGGTGTACGGCCCGTCGCATCTGGGGGGGTTCCCGGATGGCATCGCCTTTGATGCGCACGGCAATCTGTGGTGCACCCTGGTCATGATCGATCAGTTGATCGCCATCACGCCGCAGGGCGACCAGCGCCTGTTGCTCGATGACGGCAATCCGGCGGCGTCCAAGGCGCTGGTCGATGCGATGGCTGCGGGCACCGTGAGCGCCGGGTTGATGATGAATGCGCGCGGCACGATAGCGCCGTGGATGGCGAGCATCACCTTTGGCGGGCCGGATTTGCGCACCGCATACATCGGCAGCTTGATGGGCACGCGCATTCCGTATTTCCGTTCGCCGGTCGCCGGCTTGCCGATGGCGCACTGGAACTGATCACCGGCCATGCCATGAAGAATCGCTCCCACCAACGCTTTTATTAAAATGAATTCATGACAATGGCTCCCACCAATGGTTTCCGAGTATCCATAGGTAGCGTTTTGCGACTGGTCACCCGCTTTGTTGCGCTCGGCACGCTGGGTGTCGCCGGCACGGTCGGTGGCGCATTTGCCGCCAACCTCAGCGCCGGCCCCATGGCCGGGCATCGCGACGCGCGCTCCACCATCCTCTGGCTGCAAGCTGATGCGAAGGCCAAGGCGCAAATCGAATACTGGCCCGAGAGCGCAAGCGCCACGCCGGCGCCACGCAAGCGCTCCGCACCGGTCGCGCTCGCCGCTGCGGAAGACTTCGCTGCCCACATCACCCTCACCCAATTGCAGCCGGGCACGCGTTACCGCTATCGCGTGCTGCTCGACGGCAAGGAGGCGCGCCTGCAGCATGCGCAGGGAAAGGCGGAGACGCTCACCTTCAGCACCGAAGCGCTGTGGCAATGGCGCAAGCACTCGTTTATTCCCGCTCAAGGGCACACACCGCCCGATTTCACTGTCGCCTTCGGTTCGTGTGCGTATGCCAACGAAGTGCCCTTCGACCGCGCACTCGCGCCCACCGGCAAACCCTATGGCACAGACAACGGCATCTTCGCCAGCATTGCCGCAAAGAAACCCGACGCGATGCTGTGGCTCGGCGACTATCTCTACCTGCGTGAGGCCGATTACGGCAGTCCGTCGGGTATGGCGACTCGCTGGCGCTTTGATCGCAGTCAGCCGCAAGTGCAGAGTTTGCTTCGCACCGGCAACCATTACGCGATCTGGGACGATCACGACTTCGGCCCGAACGATTCGAACGCGAGCTTCATCTACAAGGACGAATCACTGCGTCTGTTCAGGCGTTACTGGGCCAATGGCGCCTGGGGACTGCCCGAGACGCCGGGCATTTTCCGCAACGTCAGCCTCAATGATGTTGATTTCTTCTTGCTCGACGGGCGCTATCACCGCGACGCCGACAGCGCGCAGAATCTGCCGGGCAAAACCCTGTTCGGCGCGGCGCAACTGCGCTGGCTCAAGAATGCGCTGCTTGCCTCAACTTCGCGCTTCAAGGTGATTGTGGCCGGCAATCAGGTGCTCAAGGAAGTGCCGCCGCGCATCGAAGGCTGGAGCAATTTTGTCGACGAGCGCCGCGAGTTTCTCGACTGGCTGCTCGCCAACCGTGTCAACGGCATCGTGTTTCTGTCGGGTGACCGTCATCACACCGAGCTGAACAAACAGGAACGCCACGGCGCTTATCCGCTCTACGACTTCACCTGCTCACCCTTGACCTCGGGCGTGCATGCGCCGGGGCGCAATGAAGACATGTCACGTGCTGACCCCGGCACGGTGGTCAATCAGCACAACTTTTGCACCCTCGATTTCTCCGGCTCCTGGGGCGAGCGGCGCATGACGATGAGGAGTTTCGATGCGGCGGGGCGCGAGCTATGGAAGCGCGAGATCGCAGCCGGCGATCTGATGCACGTGCGCGAGTGATGCGTTCGGCTTTTCTGAATCGTGCTGCTCGCGGTACCGGCGGCAGTGCCGCAAACTGCGGTACGGCGGCCTCAATCCATTGAGGTAAAATTCAAATTTCCGAAGACGTCAGCACATGACCAAATACGTTTTCGTCACCGGTGGTGTGGTGTCCTCGCTGGGCAAGGGCATCGCCGCCGCGTCTCTTGCAGCAATCCTCGAATCGCGCGGCCTCAAGGTCACCAACCTCAAGCTCGACCCGTACATCAACGTTGATCCGGGTACGATGAGCCCGTTTCAGCATGGTGAAGTGTTCGTCACCGAAGACGGCGCCGAGACCGACTTGGACCTCGGCCACTACGAGCGGTTTTCGTCGGCGCGCATGCGCCGCGCCAACAATTTCACCACCGGCCAGATCTACGACAACGTGATCAAGAAGGAGCGTCGAGGTGAATACCTCGGGCGCACGGTGCAGGTCATCCCGCACATCACTGACGAAATCAAGACCTTCATTCGCCGCGGCGCAGGCGAAGGCACGCCCGATGCTGCCGAAGTCGCCATCGTCGAAATTGGCGGCACCGTGGGCGACATTGAGTCACTGCCGTTTCTCGAGGCAATCCGGCAGATGGGCTTGGAGGGTGACCGCTCCGACACCTGCTACCTGCATCTCACTCTGGTGCCCTACATCGCATCGGCGGGTGAAATCAAGACCAAACCAACGCAGCATTCGGTCAAGGAATTGCGCGAGATCGGCATTCAGGCCGATGCGCTGTTGTGCCGCTCGGATCGCCCCATTCCCGATGAAGAGCGCAGGAAGATTGCCCTCTTTTGCAATGTGCAAGCCAAAGCAGTGGTGTCAGTGTGGGACGCCAAGTCGATTTATCAGGTGCCCGGCATGCTGCATCAGCAGATGCTCGATGAAATCGTCTGCCACAAGCTTGCCATCCTCGCCAAACCGGCCAACCTGTCGCGCTGGAACGAACTGGCCGATGCGCTTGAGCACCCGCGCCACGAGGTCACGATTGCGATGGTGGGCAAATACGTTGACCTCGCCGATTCCTACAAGTCGCTCAACGAAGCGCTGACGCATGCCGGCATTCACACGCGTTCGAAAGTGAAAATCGAATACGTCGATTCCGAAGCGCTCGGTGATGCCGACGCGCGGACGGTGGCCAAGGCGCTCGAAGGCGCCGACGCCGTGCTGGTGCCGGGCGGCTTTGGCGTGCGCGGGGTGGAGGGCAAGATTCGTGCGATCCGCCATGCACGCGAGAATGGCATTCCCTATCTGGGCATTTGTCTGGGCATGCAGTTGGCCACCATAGAGTTCGCGCGCGATGTGTGCGGCCTGGCCGGTGCCAACAGCACCGAGTTTGACGCGCAAGCGCCGCACCCGGTGGTAGGCTTGATCACCGAGTGGATGGACCGTAGCGGCAACGTCGAGAAGCGCGATGCTTCATCTGACATGGGCGGCACCATGCGTCTGGGCTCGCAGAAGTGCCCGGTCAAGCCCGGCACGCGCGCGGCGGACATTTACGGCACCCACGTCAACGAGCGGCATCGCCACCGCTATGAGGTCAATAACGGCTATGTCGCGCAATTCGAAGCCGCTGGCATGGTGATCTCGGCGCGCACCCCGACTGAAGATCTGCCCGAGATGATGGAAATTCCATCGCACCCCTGGTTTGTCGGTGTGCAGTTTCACCCCGAGTTCACCTCGACTCCGCGCGGCGGTCATCCGTTGTTCAAATCGTATGTCGAGGCGGCCATCGCCCACCGGGCGGCGCGTACCCAGCCCGCCGCGTCGGCCCCGCTGCAAGCGCGGGCGGCCTGATGGCAACCGTCACCCGGCGATCCCACGCGGCTGGTGGGCAGCGGCGATGAAGCTATGCGGTTTTGCAGCGGGCCTTGATGCGCCGCTGTTTTTGATTGCCGGCCCATGCGTGATCGAATCGCGCCAAATGGCGATGGATACCGCCGGGCAGTTGAAAGAAATCGCCGCCGCCGCGGGTATTCCCTTCATCTACAAATCGTCCTACGACAAAGCCAACCGCACCTCGGGCGCGTCGTTTCGCGGCCTCGGCGTCACCGAAGGATTGAAGATCCTGGGTGATGTCAAACGGCAGATCGGCGTGCCGGTGTTGACCGACATACACGATATGCCCGAGATCGCCGATGTGGCTGCAGTGGTCGATGTATTGCAAACCCCGGCCTTCCTGTGCCGCCAGACGGATTTCATTCGCGCGGCCGCCTCCACCGGCAAGCCGGTGAATATCAAAAAGGGACAGTTCCTCTCACCGTGGGAAATGAAGAACGTGGTCCTCAAGGCCAGAGACGCCTCGCGCGATGCTGCTGCACGGCGCGGCGTGGTCGGCCAGCAGGCCGAGGATGCAGCTGACAACATCATGGTCTGCGAGCGCGGTGCCTCATTCGGCTACAACACCCTGGTATCCGACATGCGCTCACTCGCCGTGATGCGCGAGACCCTCTGCCCCGTGGTGTTCGATGCCACCCACTCGGTGCAACAACCCGGCGGGCAGGGTGACAAATCAGGCGGGCAGCGCGAATTCGTGCCGGTGCTGGCGCGCGCCGCTGTGGCCGCCGGTGTCGCCGGCGTGTTCATGGAAACGCATCCCGACCCGGCCAAGGCCTTGTCGGATGGCCCCAACGCATGGCCGCTGGCGCGCATGCGCGATTTGCTGGACACCCTCGTCGAGATCGACCGCGTGGTAAAAAAGCGTGGATTTGCCGAGCAACAGATGTAGGGGCCGCGTGAACGCCGCCGTGAATGTGCACTGACCCACGCTTACCCGCTGACCGATTTTCGACGTGAGGACAACCAGATGCCTGCCTACCTGATTTACGACGCCGTCGTCACCGACCCGCAACAATACGAGCAGTACAAGACGCTCACGCCGATTGCCATTGCCGCCTACGACGGCAAGTTTGTGGTGCGTGGCGGCAAGCACGAAAGCGTCGAAGGTGACTGGAATCCCAATCGCATGGTGATGGTCGAGTTTCCCAGTTACGAGCGCGCGCAGGAATTCTGGAATTCACCCGAATACGCTGCGGCACGCAAGACCCGCGAGGGCGCTGCGATTGCCAAGGCCGTGATTGTGCAGGGCTTGGACGCGTGATGGTTGGCCCGGACACCGGCCCAATGAGAATTGAATTGAATTGATTGATTGAAGCAGGAGCAGAACCATGAGTGCCATCGTAGACATCGTCGGCCGCGAGATCATCGACTCACGCGGCAACCCCACTGTCGAATGCGACGTACTGTTGGAGTCGGGCGTGATGGGCCGCGCCGCGGTGCCCTCTGGCGCCTCCACCGGTTCGCGCGAAGCCATCGAGTTGCGCGACGGTGACAAAGACCGC
>JANLTL010000183.1:0-2252 GCA_031362905.1 Burkholderiales bacterium
CTTGACGATGGGGAATTCGGTTCGAGAAAGTCTTTGGGCGCCTCGGAGATCAAAGATGGTGCTGGCACTTTGCGAGGCGGGGGTGCGATGCGCAGGCTTAGTGGCACATGTTGTCAAGCAACCGGTCCATAAACGCCTCGCACTGGGCCAGTTGCGACAAATCGCAATATTCGTTTGGTTTGTGCGCCTGCTCAATCGAGCCAGGCCCGCAGATGATTGACGGCAAACCGGCTTTCTCAAACAGTCCCGCTTCGGTGGCGTAAGCGACTTTGGCCGTTTTGTCGTTGCGCGACAGCGCAATCGCCAGTTGCGTGACGGCGTCGGTGTCCGCCGCATAGGAGCCGGGCGCGTCCGATTTGAGGTCAATGTCGATTCCCGTTTGCGCCGAGACTTTTTTCATTGCGGGCAGAAGTGATGCAGCAAAGCTGCGTACTTCATTTTCGATTGCCTCCGGGTTGGCACCTGGCAGATAACGAAATTCCCATTCAAAGCTGCATTGTCCCGGCACAATGTTTTGTGCAGTGCCGCCCTTGATGGTGCCGGTCATCATGGTGGTAAACGGCACGTCGAAACCGTTGTCGCGGGTTTCCAGCTGCTGCATGCGCTCAGCCATGTGGCGGATGTAGGTGATGATCTGCGCGGCGTATTCGATGGCGTTTACGCCTTGGGGAGTGAGCGCGCTGTGGGCTTCCTTGCCGTGTACGGTGCAGCGGTAGGAGCGCTTGCCTTTGTGTGCCGTGATCACCTGCATCGAGGTCGGTTCGCCAACGATCACCCCTGCCGCTTTGAAACCTTGCAGCTGCAACAGTTCGATCAGCCCGCGCACGCCGACGCAGCCGACTTCTTCGTCATACGAGAGCGCGAAGTGGATCGGGGCCTTGAGATCGGCGGCCACGAAGCGCGGCGTCATGCCAAGCGCTACGCCCAGGAAGCCCTTCATGTCGCAGGCACCGCGTGCAAACAGGCGACCGTCCTTTACGGTAGCCTTGAACGGGTTGGTGTCCCAAGGCTGGCCATCCACCGGCACCACGTCGGTGTGGCCCGAGAGGACGATGCCAGGGCGCACCGCCGGACCGGACTGCGGCCCATTTTTCCCCCACACGGTGGCAAACAGGTTGGCTTTGTTCTGCTCCGCGTTGTAAACCAGGGTTGAGTCAATCCCTTGCGGCTTCAACCAATCGCGCACCGACTCGATCAAGCCGAGGTTGGAGTCACGGCTGGTGGTGTCAAACGAGATGAGGCGCTCGATCATTGCCATCGATTCAGGTTTGATGCCGTGGTCGCCGCTGTGGCCGGCGTCGAGTGCGCCGCCGGGGGTATCGATGATCTTCATGATGACTCCTGATGCCTGACCGCAGGCGCTGCGTTACGCCGTGCCGCCGTCGTTGAGATGACAAGCCGCTAGTCTACCCTGAGCGATTTGGCGCAGCATCGGCTGCTCGCGGGCGCAGCGTGGCCCGGCGTGTGCGCAGCGCGGGTGAAAGTGGCAGCCCGGCGGCGGCGCGAGCGGCGAGGGAATCTCGCCGCGGATCGGCACGTAAGTGCGTTTGCGTTTGGCGAGGTCCGGTACTTCGGCCAGCAGCGCTTGCGTGTAGGGGTGATTCGGTGCGGCGTAGATTTCATCGGTCGGCGCGCTTTCGACCACGCGGCCGAGGTACATGATCACAACGCGGTCAGACAAATGCCGCACCACACCGAGGTCGTGGCTGATGAACAGATAGGTGAGGTTGAATTCTTCGCGCAAATCCATGAACAGATTGAGTACTTGCGCCTGAATGGAGACATCGAGAGCGGCCACGGCTTCGTCGCAGACGACGAACTCCGGCTTCACCGCCAGCGCGCGCGCGATGCCGATGCGCGCGCGTTGGCCGCCGGAGAACTGATGCGGATAGCGGCGTGCGAAGGCGGGGTCAAGCCCCACCTTGCGCAGCAGGCCGGCGACGTATTCGCCTTGCTCGCGCGCCGGTATGAGACCATGTACCATCGGTGCTTCACCGATGATGTCGGTCACGCGCAGGCGCGGGTTGAGCGAGGCGTAGGGGTCCTGAAAGATCATCTGGATCGAGAGCTGCGCGGCTTTTGCCTCAGCGGCTGCCAGGTGCGCCATGTCGCACCCCTTGTGCAGGCGCATGCCCTCAGTGAGCGTGTGCAGGCCCACCACCATGCGCCCAAGCGTTGATTTGCCGCAGCCTGATTCACCGACCAGACCCACCACTTCGCCGGCGCTGATTGCAAGATCGACTCTGTCGACC
>JANLTL010000212.1:0-2006 GCA_031362905.1 Burkholderiales bacterium
CGTCGAAGGCTGCGAGTGCGCCGGCAGCCTGAAGGCAGCGTCTTGCCTGAGAATTAAGGAATATTATGACAACTACAATTGCGATACTTGTCCCATCTACAGATGGAAAATCCCTTCCCCTTCAGGGGGAAGCAACTGTGTCGAAAGTCAAGCATTTGTGGGATTGTGGAAGCTGGGATCCCATGGCGTATTGGTTTTGAAGATGGCATTCATAATGGAAAGGAGTTTGTGCATGCAAGCGACCAGAACGACTTTTTTCGGTTTGCCCTTTTCACGCAGCCGGTGATGAAAAGCGCGCAGTACCGCATTGTGTCTGACCGCTGTGAGGGTGGCCATGTATAGCGCCGAGCGCACCAGGGCACGTCCGCCCCAAGTCGTGCGCTTGCCACGCATCGTGCCGCTGTCGCGGTTCAGAGGTGCTACGCCAACGATCTTGCCGATGGCACGGCGTGTGAGCTTACCCAGTTCCGGCAACCCCGCCATCAGAGCGGCTTGGGTACCTTGCGCAACGCCTTTTAAGCCTTTGAGCAGCTTCATCTTTTCGGCAAAATGCCCGCCCAGTGAGTTGCCGATTTCACGATCGAGTTTGGCGATTTCACGGTTCAGCAGCGCGATTACCACGCGAATGCTCTTTTGTGCAACCTTGCCTGCTCCGGAAAGCCGATTGCCTTCCGCGACTCGCATACCGACAAGCTGGTCGCGACGAACCACCAATACCATCAGGTTCAACTGTTGCGGTTCGGGCATGCGCATCAGCAACACCTCGCGCTTGTCCGACTGGTATAGCGTACGGGCGAATTGCGCCAACGCGCGGGCGTCGATGGCGTCGGTCTTGGCCAAGTATCCGAGCGATTTGGCAAAGTCGTGCGCCTGGCGCGGATTGACCACCATGACTGCAAAGCCGTCCGCACACAAAGCGAGCGCCGCCTCACGTTCCAACCCGCCGGTGGCCTCCAGGACAATCGCGCCGAGCGGTTCAACCGCTTTGAGCCTGGCAAGCAGCGCACGAATACCGCGCGCATCGTTGTCAAACACGATAGTCTTACCGCCATCACACAGCGCCAGTTCCAGCGTGGCCTTGGAGACATCAATGCCGGCAAAGCCTAACGGTGCGCCGTCACTGCGTTTGATTACCGAAGTAAGAAGTTCAGTGCTGTTCAATTCAGAATCGTTCATCATCACCCATCCTTGTTTATGCGAGGTTGGCCGCAAGCAAATACACTTGCACCACCGTCAGGCAACTGTTCGGGCTGCTAACGAACGGCGCACCCTGCACGTCAAGTGCTTCCCCACGGGATCGATCTCCCAGAGGTTGGTCGGACTGTGCAGGGCGTTCCGAACACTAACAACGACTGCTCTTACAACTCCTTCTATTACCCCTACTTTTGTAGCATACAAGGTTAGGATGGGGGTGGGGTCACACGCAGGCACGACAGGTGGCGTCACCCGTTGACCCCACCCCCATCCCCGCCTTCTGCTCCGCTACAAGTGTTCCCTTGCCCCTGAAGGGGAAGGAGTTTCTTTGATCTGCATAAATCCATTTGCTTAGACATCAGTTTGAATCGCACCCCGTGCCACGAGCCCGGTCACTACGCTATGCTGTGCTAATATCCTTTGCGCTGGTCGCGGGAGCTTCCGTCAGGGCGGAGCCTCGAACACAGGAGGAGCGTATGGGCGGGGTTTATGAAGGCCTGACGGTGGTCGAGCTTGCCGATCGCCGTAACCAGTGGGCAGGCAAGTTGTTATCGGATGGCGGCGCGCGCGTGATTCAAATCGAGCCGCTCAAAGGCAGCCCTGGCCGCTGGTGCGGGCCGTTTGTGAATGACAAGCCCGACGCGGATAACTGCCTGGACTACTGGTTCAACAACACCGGCAAACAAAGCGTCGCGCTCGATCTCGCTCGCAAGCCCGCGCAGGATTTACTGCGCAAACTATTGGCGCGTGCCGATGTGTTTGTGGAAAGCACGCGGCCCGGCACGCTGGCTGCATGGAATCTCGATTACGCC
>JANLTL010000256.1:0-16710 GCA_031362905.1 Burkholderiales bacterium
GCCGTGCGCGCCGCGATCCCCGCGAGCGTGCAGATCATGACCGACTACAACCAGGCCTTGACGCCTGCCGAGGCGATCCGCCGTGGTCATGCGCTCGATGAGCTCGGCCTCACCTGGATCGAAGAGCCGGTGCGCGCCGACGATCATGCAGGCAACGCGCAAGTGGCCGCTGCACTCAAGACGCCAGTGCAGATCGGCGAGAACTACTGGGGCCCGCGCGACATGGCGCGCGCCATCGCTGCGCGCGCGAGCGACTACGTGATGCCCGATCTCGAACGCATCGGCGGTGTTTCAGGCTGGCTGCGCGCTGCGGCACTGGCTGACGCGGCAGCGCTGCCGATGTCGACCCATCTTTTCCCCGAAATGAGTGCGCATCTGATGTGCGTGACACCAACGGCGCATTGGCTCGAATACGTCGATTGGGCCAACCCAGTGCTCAAAACGCCGCTGGAGATTCGCGACGGCTGCGCCATCATTCGCGACGAACCGGGAAGCGGCCTTGAGTGGGATGAAGTCAGGCTGAAACAATATGCCTATGGATAGGAAATGCCCGGAAACCCTTGGTAGACAAGGGTTTCCGGGCACTATCCGACTCCATTGGATGGCGCTTAGTGCTTGTGTTCGCCGTCCTTGCTGTCTTTCTCGGGTGTAGCCCCTGCCCCATGCATTCGCGCGTGTATCTCGGCCATTCTGGCGTGGTTTTTCTCCATGTCGCCGTGTTTGCCGTGCATGCCCTGCATTCCTTGCATGCGGCCCTGCATCTGACCGCCCTTGCCGTCGTGTCTATGGGTGCCTTTGCCATCGGCGGGGCAAGCCTTGCCGTCAGCCTGGGTGCAGGGTTGACGTTCATGTTTTGCCTCGCCGTGCGCATAGGCGGCCAAGCCCAGGGTGGCGAATACGGTTGCGACGCCGGCAGTGATGAGAGTGCGTTTCATGTGTAAATCCTTTCGGGTAGTGGAAAAGTGGCGGCAAGGCGCCACACACACACAAACCCGGGTGCGCGCCGTCTTGTCCACGAAATAGATAGGGACAAGCACAGCCGTTTCCAGTCGATGTTTGTAACGAAGCGTTTCTGGGGCAGCACCTCGGTGCCGGGCAGTGCCTTCTTGCTGCCACGCCTACTCCTGCGGCAAGCCCGCCAGCGCGTTGTTGCGCTTCTTCACCCGGTAGATCGCCAACTCACTGTTGACGTTGGGGTTGTCGGTCACCGGCCGGCCATTGGCGAGCGCGATGCGTTCGGCCACCGCCAGACCGACCTGTTCGCACAGGTCTTCAAAATCAAGCAGCGTACACAGATGCACATTCGGTGTGTCGTGCCATTGATAAGGCAGCACATCTGACACCGGCATGCGCCCGGCTTCGAGCTGTTTGAAGTTGGGCGCGTAGCGCAAATTGGGGAAGCTGACAATCGCCTCCTTGCCGACCCGCGTGATCTCGTGCATCAGTCCTTCGATGTTGTGCATCGCCTGCAGCGTTTGTGAGAGCAGCACTACGTCGAAGGAGGCGTCGCCAAAACTGCGCAGGCCACGCTCGAGGTTGCTCTGCAGCACATTGATGCCGGCTTCGAGTGCGGCGCGCACGTTGGCGTCGTCAATTTCGACACCGTAGCCTTTCACACCCCGCGCGCCTTTGAGGAATTTGAGCAGCGCACCGTCGCCGCAACCAAGATCGAGCACCCATGAACCGGGGCGCACCATGCCGGCGATGATGGTGAAGTCCGGGCGCATCCTGCTGTGACCGTTCGAGCCGGCACCTTGACTCATGATGTGCCTCCGATGCTGTTCCATACCCGTTCGTAATAGGCACGTGCCAATGCGTGATAGCGCACGTCGGTGAGCAGGAATTCGTCGTGACCGTGCGGCGCGTCGATCTCGGCGTAGCTCACATTGGTACGGTTGGCGGTGAGCGCGTCGACAATCTCGCGGCTCTTGGCCGGCGAGAAACGCCAGTCGGTGGTGAAGGATACCACCAGAAAATTGACTCCGCGCGCGGGCGCGAGCGCCACTGCCAGATTGCCGTCGTGTGCCAGTGCCGGATCAAAATAGTCGAGCGCCTTGGTGATCAGCAAGTAGGTGTTGGCGTCAAAGTAGCCGGAGAACTTGTCGCCTTGATGGCGCAGATAGCTCTCGATCTGAAACTCCGCGCCGTAGCCGTATTGCAGGCCGTCGCGCAGCTCGCGCCCGAAACGCTCGCCCATCACGTCATCCGACAAATACGTAATGTGCCCGACCATACGCGCCACACGCAGGCCGTTCGCCGGCACTACACCGTGCTCGTAAAAATGTCCCCCATGAAATTCCGGATCGGTGACGATGGCCTGGCGCGCCACCTCGTTGAAGGCGATGTTCTGCGCCGACAGTTTGGGCGTGGACGCGATCACCAATGCGTGTTTGACGCGTTGCGGATAGGCGATGGCCCATTGCAGCGCCTGCATCGCGCCGAGCGAGCCGCCCATCACGGCCGCAAAGCACTCGATGCCGAGGTGATCGGCGAGCAGGGCTTGTGCGTTGACCCAGTCTTCGACCGTGACCACCGGAAAGTCTGCGCCGTAGGGCTTGCCACCCGATTCTTCGTCCGGGCCGGACCGGTCCAGCGTCGCCGGGTTGATGTGCTTCGGCCCGGTCGAACCAAAGCAGCCACCGAGGTTGTTGACGCCAATGACGAAGAATCGATTGGTGTCGTGCGGCTTGCCGGGGCCGACCATATTGTCCCACCAGCCTTCCGCGCCGTCGGCGTCAATGCCAGCCACATGGTGCGAAGCGTTGAGCGCATGGCACACCAGCACCGCGTTCGACTGGTTGGCGTTGAGCGTGCCGTAGGTCTCGATCATCAACTCGAACGAGGGGATCGACTTGCCGCTCTTGAAGGTGAAGGGCGCGTCGAAGCGTACTAGTTGCGGCGTGACCTTGCCCACCGAGCCTGGCGGCGCGGCGGCCGGCGGTGATGCGATGGATGAAGCTGTTTGCGTGGTGTTTGACACCTGGAGCACCTGCCCAAAAAAAACCCGATCAGCTTGGGGCTAATCGGGCTTGCTTTAGGGGGTCTGACCCCAACCGTTTAGCCGCATTTATTCCTCACGTGGGGCCAGCGGGTTCGCATCCGCTACTGCTGTGGCCTTGGTTCGGGCGCCCGCAATCTGATCGACAAATCGGCGCTGGGGTGAATTATAGCGCGGGGTTTGGCGCTCACGCAGGGGCTCAAACGGGTGCCGATTCCTCGGTGTCCGCAGCACTTACGAAACCATCGCGCCGCACGTTGATGCGTGGTGGCCGGTCGGGAAAGGTTGGCCCGTTAAGTGCGAAGTAATGCAGCTTCTCCAGCACAAATTTGCGCATCGCCGTTTCCAGCCCTTGCGACTCCTGCAGGAAGCGCGCGTTGACTCTGGTGAAGTCGAACGTGCCCCCCGCCTGCAAGATCGAGCTCTTCGCCACCACATCGCCCGGCGCATTCGACAACACGCCGTCGTGAAAATAGCCGAGGCCTTCGCGCCAGCTCACGGCGCGTTCGTGGCGCGGCTTGCCGTAGCAAAGCTGCATGTGAAACAGCTTGTCCGCGCTCGACCAGAGGAACAGATCAAAAAAATCGTTCTCGAACCAGCGCTTGATCACTGCCGGATCGTCCTGGCGTGACACCTTGATCTCGCGCAGATTGGCCATGTGTCAGGGGTCGCGCAAGCGCTCAGGCATTGAGTGCGGCAAGCTGCTCGCGCAATTTTTCCGGCTCTTCAGTGCGCAGCATGCGCTTGACGGCGTCTTCGCATTCGGCGAGAGACGATTGCAGAATTTTTTGTTTGACTGCGAGCAGTTGCGCCGGGTGCATCGAAAATTGTGTCAGCCCCATGCCGAGCAGCAGGCGCGTCATCGAGACCTCGCCAGCCATCTCGCCGCAGACCGCGACCGGCAGGCCGGCTTTATGGCCGGCCTTGATGGTCTGCGAGATAAGGTACAGCACGGCCGGATGCAATGGGTCGTAGAGAGTCGACACTTCATCATCGGTGCGATCGATCGCCAGTGTGTACTGGATCAGGTCATTGGTGCCGATGGAGAAATAACCCAGCTTCTTGGTAAATAGCCCGAGCGAAAGAGCGGCAGCAGGAATTTCGATCATGCCACCGACCTCGATTGCATCATCGAACGCCTTGGCGGCAGCCGTGAGCTGCGCCTTGGCCTGCGCCACCAGATCGAGTGCTTGCGTCACTTCATGCGCGTGTGCAATCATCGGCAGAAGAATCTTCACCTTGCCGAAATGCGACGCGCGCAGGATGGCGCGCAGCTGCGCAAGAAAAATTTGCGGCTCGGCGAGGCAATAGCGGATCGCGCGCAACCCGAGCGCGGGATTGAGCGTGCCGTGCTGGTGATGGCCGCCGGCAACATCGGCATCGACCTGCTTGTCAGCACCAATGTCGAGAGTACGGATCGTCACTGGATGCCCGCGCATCGCTTTCACCACGGCGCGGTAGGCCTCGAACTGCTCGTCTTCGGACGGACTGTCCTTGCGATTCATGAACAGGAACTCGGTGCGGAACAGACCGACACCCGTGGCGCCATTCGCGAGCGCGGATTTGGCGTCATCGGGCAATTCGATATTGGCGTGCAGCTCAATCGGCACGCCATCGAGCGTCGCTGCCGGTGCGGAAGCGATGCGCTTGAGTTTCTTTCGCTCCAGGTCGAAGCTGCGACGCTTGAGCAGATATTCGTTGAGCACTGCAGCGTCGGGGGCGACGATCAACACGCCCGCGGTGCCGTCGAGGATCAGCCAGTCGTCTTCAACGATCATGCTGCGCGCGTGATGCAGGGCGACGATGGCCGGCAGCGCCAGGCTGCGCGCCATGATTGCGGTATGCGAGGTTGGCCCGCCGACGTCAGTCACAAAGCCGCCGAACTGGTGCTCCTTGAATACCAGCATGTCGGCAGGCGAGAGATCGTGGGCGACCACAATCATCTCGGCTTCCTGCGAGCGCTTTTTGTTGAGCGCCGACTGCATCAGCGTTTGCGCCCCCACCATGCGCTTCAATACGCGCTCGACCACTTGCGTCACATCATGGCGCCGCTCGCGCAGGTACTCATCTTCAATCTCGTCGAACTGCGCCACCAGCACGTCCATCTGCTGGACCAGCGCCCACTCGGCATTGCACAGGCGCTCGCCGATGATGCGCACCGGTTCTTTGGACAACATCGGGTCCGACAGGATCATCCAGTGCAGGTCGATGAATGCACCCAAATCGCCGGGGGCCGATGTCTTCAGGCTGCTGTGCAGAGCCTTGAGTTCATCCTGCACGCCCTTGACCGCGGTCTCAAAACGCGCAGCCTCCGCCGCGACCTGATTGGCGTCAATCTTGTAATGTGCGACATCAAGCGCAACGGCCGTGATCAGGTGGGCGCGCCCGATGGCGATGCCGCTCGAGACGGGGATGCCGTGGAGCGTGAAACTCACCCCGCCCCCTACTTGCCCTCGCCGAACTTGTCGGCGATCAGGGCCTTGAGCGCGGCCAGCGCCTCCACCTCGTCAGCCCCATTGACCTCAAGCTCCACCTTGCTGCCGATGCCGGCAGCCAGCATCATCACCCCCATGATGCTCTTGCCGTTGACGCGCCGACCGTTGCGTCCCAGCCATACTTCGCACTTGAACTGCGCCGCGAGCTGGGTCAGCTTGGCCGACGCACGTGCGTGCAGGCCCAACTGATTGACGATCTCAACCTGCTCCTTCAACGGCATGGCAGCAGTCCCCCTTGATTCTGATTTGTCCCTGCGCACCACCCTCGAGTGCCTTCACGGTCACTTCGGCGAGCGGTAAATGACGATACGCCATCGCCTTCACCAGCATCGGCAGATTGACACCGGCCAACCCTTCGATACGTGCCGAATCGAGCAGGCGTCCGCTGATGTTCGCCGGCGTTGCGCCGAAAATATCGGTCAGCACCAGCACCCCCGAACCGTCATCAATCGCCTTGATGATGTTGCGCGCCTCGGCGAGCCGCGCCTCGGTCCGGTCACCCGGATGAATATTGAGCGCGGTGGCATTGGGCTGCATGCCGCCCAGTACGTGCGCGGCACTGGCCAGCAGCGTTTCGCCAAGCGGGCCGTGGGTGATGAGGAGAATGCCGATCATGTTGTTGGTGTCCTGCGCAATCCATCCACAATATACGATAAACGTTGTATGTTCGAGAGAAATGAATTAAGAGGAGTCAAATCCAAGCAAAACCGCGCCCAGTAGAGCGCGCGAACGGTAGTCGGGGCAGGTGAAAAAAGCGGATGCGCCTAATGCGAAAATCCGGCGCTGCGCCAATCAATCAGATCAAACCGGTTGCGCCCGTTCACCCGGTAAACCGAAAAATCGGTGATGTCCACAGTAGCAATGCGCAGTACGCCACTCACTTCTGCGAGCCAGATCAGTGAAATGTCAGCCCAATCCGGATTCCGGTTCGCGTATTTTTCAAACAGCGTTGCCATGCGCCGGTAGGCTGCGGCATCGGGCGCGTTCACTTTCAGCATTCCGCTCGCAGCGAGTTTTGCCAGCTCCACACGCTGATGCCGCTGCAGAAAGTAAGCCGATTCCGTCAACACTGCTTCGACTGTAATCAGTTGCCCATTGAAACGCTTGACCCATGCGTCGGCATGGACGTGCAAGGGGTCGTTTGGACTGAACAGCGCGATGAACAATCCACTATCGGCAATCACTGACGCGGATACCGGGATGTGAGGTACTGGCGAGACGCGCCTCACCGCTGTGCAGCGCTGCGCCGGGTGATGGCGGCGCGAATGACCTTGCGCACGACTTCATTGGTGGCGCTTTGGTGCAGCCCCCCCTTAGGCAGGTAATCGGGCGCGCCGTCTTTTAGCGCTCCAATCAATCCAGCACGTGCAAACGCCTGGTAGGTTTTGCTGCCGCCTGCCGCGGCCCGCGATGCGGATCCCCTTGACACCGGCTTCACCTGCTGCCGCGCCAGATACTCGGTCACTGCCTCTTGCAACACCATCGATTTGGTGGTGCCGGTAGCGGCACAATAATCGACCAGCTTCTCTTGCAGGGAGTCTGAAAAACGCACTGACAATGTCACGGCAGCACTCCGGTGTAATACAGATGGGTGAATGTATCACAACTGCGGGTTTGACGCTCCTAACGTCAAAGCGCTGCTCCTTCAAGCGCATCCACAAACAAGCCCGCCACATTCGTCCCGGTCTGATCCATGATCTCGCGAAAACAGGTCGGGCTGGTGACGTTGATTTCGGTGAGGTGTTCGCCGATGACGTCAAGGCCCACCAGCATCAGGCCGCGCTGGACGAGGATGGGGCCGAGCGTCTCGGCGATTTCACGGTCGCGCTTGGTGAGTTCGCGCGCAACGCCGGTGCCGCCGGCGGCGAGGTTGCCGCGCGTTTCGCCGGCTTTCGGAATGCGCGCGAGGCAGTACGGTACGGCCCTGCCGTTGATGAGCAGCACACGCTTGTCACCGTCCTTGATCGCGGGCAGATACTTCTGCGCCATGATGGTTCGCATGCCGTTGTTGGTCAGGGTCTCGATGATCGAGCTGACATTGGGATCATCATGGCGCACGCGAAAGATGCCGGCCCCACCCATGCCATCGAGTGGTTTGAAGATGGTGTCCTGGTGCTCGGCTAGAAACGCGCGCAGGTGCACCTCATCGCGCGCGACCAGCGTGGGTGCGGTGAATTGCGGAAATTCGAGGATTGACAATTTCTCGCTGTGATCGCGAATTGCACGGCCCGAGTTGAACACGCGTGCACCCTGGGCCTGGGCGCGTTCGAGCAGGTAAGTGGAGTAGATGTACTCCATGTCGAAAGGTGGGTCCCTGCGCATCACGACTGCATCAAACGCGGAGAGTGGCTCCGGATGCGCCTCTGCGGCCACATACCAGCCAACACCCGCTTCCACCAAGGGTTTCACGAGATCGATCTTGCGCGCATTGGCCTGTACGGCACCGTCACGCACGATAAGGTCGCTTTGCACGCAGAACGCCAGCGCGTGGCCGCGCGCGTCCGCCTCACGCATCATCGTGTAGGTGGTGTCCTTGTAGAGCTTGAAGGTGTCGAGCGGGTCGGCAATGAAGAGGATGCGCATGTGGGCTCAGACCGCATTCACCGTTTGTTCAAGTTCATACGAGGCCGCAAGACTCGCAAGACGCGCGATCACCCCGTAGGTATAGAAGCGATTGTTTTTGGCGGCGGGGTCACCTTCGGGCTCGGGTGTGGCGCCAGCCGACTCAAAGCCGAGCGACTCGAAGTGCGCGCCCGGGGCATTCAGGTTTTCAGTGATGCCACGCAGGGTATTGACGCGATAGAAGCTGCCGACCACGAAGCGGTCAACCATGTAGATCACCGGCTCGGCCGACGCGCCGCCGACTTTTTCGATGGTGTGCACGCCCTCTTGCACGATCACCTCGTGCACTTCAAGGCCCTCCTTGACGACCGCCATTTTGTTGCGTTGCTTGCGGTTGAGGCCGACCACTTCATCGGCTGACTTGACGCTCATGATGCCCATGCCATAGGTGCCGGCGTCGGCTTTGACGATCACGAAAGGTTCTTCCCTGATGCCGTACTCCGCATACTTGATGCGCATTTCTTCAAGCACCGCAGTGACATTGGCGTGCAGGCATTCCTCACCATCACGCTCATGGAAATTGACTTTGCCACAGACACTGAACGAGGGATTGATCAGCCAAGGGTCAATCCCAAGCTCTTTGGAAAATTTCTCGACCACCTGGTCGTAGGCATGAAAGTGATGTGATTTGCGGCGCACTGCCCAGCCCGCGTGCAGCGGCGGCAGCAGAACCTGTGAATCGAGTCCCCGGAGAATGTCCGGAATGCCGGCCGACAAATCGTTATTGAGCAGGATGGCGCAGGGGTCGAAATCCGCCAGACCCAACCTGCCACCATTGCGCACCAGCGGTTCGACCGTGATGGCGCCGCCGTCCGGCAACTCGAAGCGCGTTGGCTCTTTCACTTCCGGATTGAGCGAGCCAAGCCGCACGGTAACGCCGGTTTGTTTCAGAATGGTTTGCAGGCGCGCGACGTTTTGAAGATAAAACATGTTGCGCGTGTGGTTTTCGGGGATCAAGAGCAGGTCGCGCGCGTCGGCGCAGTATTTCTCGATGGCACTTTGGGCCGCCTGCACCGCGAGCGGCAGCATCTCGGAGGAAAGATTGTTGAACCCGCCCGGATACAGATTGGTATCCACGGGCGCAATCTTGAAGCCGGCGTTGCGCAAATCGACAGACGAATAAAACGGTGGCGTGTGCTCCTGCCATTCGAGACGCAGCCAACGCTCGATCGTGGTGGCGTTCCCGAGGATGATGCGCTCGACCTCCATCATCGGGCCTTCCATCGCGGTCTTGAGATTCGGCACCAACATCGTGTCTTCCTTTGAAAAGTGAGGCTTACAGGACATCACGGCCACGGCAGACGTGGCGCGCGAAACCCGCAAGAAAACCTGCATGAAACCTTAGGTCGGCAAGCATAGCAGCAGTCGATGGCCCCGGCATGTCAGGGAATCACTGATGCCATGCGCTCCCGGGAACGCACGATCGTTACAGGTGGTGCCAGGCAGGGCGATTTCAACCCATGGCGATTCAGCGCGGCGCGCCGCACGAAAAAAAGCCCCGCCGGTTTCCCGGCAGGGCCCTTAGGTGCGGCGCCCACAGAGTGGCGCCACGAAGAGAGACTGTTTACCAGGCGTGTCAGCCTGTTTTCGCTACATGTGGTACGCGGTCTCACCATGCGAGGAGACATCGAGGCCTTCGCGTTCTTCGTCTTCCGCCACACGCAGGCCGATCACCATGTCGATGATCTTGAGCGCCACCAGCGCAACCACGCCGGAGACAACAATGGCCGTGCCGACCGCCCACAACTGCGCGGTAACCTGCGCCACCATGTCGTAGTTGGGGTCGGGGGCGCCCTTGACCCAGTCGATCAGGCCCTGGCCGCCGAGCGACGGCGCGGCGAAGATACCGGTAGCGATCGCGCCCCAGATGCCGCCGATGCCGTGTACGCCGAATACGTCGAGCGCGTCATCGGCGCCGAGCATGCGCTTGAGACCAGTCACACCCCACAGGCACAGGCCACCGGCGACGAAACCGATCACGAGTGCGCCCTTGATCCCGACGAAGCCACAGGCCGGGGTAATTGCCACCAGGCCGGCCACTGCGCCAGACGCGGCGCCGAGCATCGAGGGCTTGCCCTTGATCAGGTTCTCGAAAAACAGCCAGCCCAGGGTTGCCGCGGCGGTGGCTACCAGCGTGTTGACGAAGGCCAGCGCTGCAATGCCATTGGCTTCGAGGTTGGAGCCGACGTTGAAACCAAACCAGCCCACCCACAGAAGGCACGCGCCGATCATGGTCATGGTCAGGCTGTGCGGGGTCATTGCTTCCTTGCCGTAGCCGACGCGCTTGCCGATCACGAAGGCGGCCACCAGGCCGGCGATACCGGCGTTGACGTGCACGACGGTGCCGCCGGCAAAGTCGAGTGCGCCTTTGGCCCACAGCCAGCCTGCTGCTTCAGTAGCCGATTTGAGCGTGGCCGCGTCCTTGAACGCATCCGGGCCGTCCCAGTACCACACCATGTGCGCCATCGGCAAATAGGCGAAGGTAAACCACAGCGCCATGAACCACAGCACGGCGGAAAACTTCATGCGCTCGGCGAAAGCACCGACGATCAGCGCCGGGGTGATGCAGGCGAAAGTGAGCTGGAACATCGCGAACATCATCTCCGGGATATACACGCCCTTGGAGAAGGTTGCACCACCACCGTCGAGCGAGACGCCATCGAGGAACAGTTTTCCAAAACCGCCGAAGAACGGACTACCGCCGGTAAACGCCACGCTATAGCCGTAGACCACCCACAGAATGGCGATCATGCAGAACGTCACAAACACCTGCATCAGCACCGACAACATGTTCTTCGTGCGCACCAGGCCGCCATAAAAGAGCGCGAGACCGGGGATGGTCATCAGGATCACGAGGATCGTTGCGATGTACATGAACGTGATGTCGCCCTTGTTTGGCGCAGGCAGCGCCGGCGTGGCGGCAGGGGCGGCCGCCGCAGGTGCCTTGGCGTCGTCCTTCTTGGCCTCGGACTTCGCGGCATCCGCTTTGGGCGCATCGGCGGGTTTGGCATCGGCAGGCTTGGCGTCATCCTTCTTGGCCGCGACAGCGGGCTTGTCCTGCGCCAGCGCGACACTCGCGAACGGCGTCAGCGCCGCACTGCCCAAGGCCAGCGTGGTCGCCAGCCCCAAAATGGAAAGCAATTTTCTCATGGCACGCCCCTTTACAGTGCTTCCGCGCCGGTCTCACCGGTGCGGATGCGGATGACTTGTTCAAGATCAAACACGAACACTTTGCCGTCGCCGATCTTGCCGGTATTGGCAGATTTTTCGATGGCCTCGATCACCTGTTCGACCAGTTCGGTCTTGACGGCAGCCTCGATCTTCACCTTGGGCAGAAAATCGACGACGTATTCGGCGCCACGATAGAGCTCGGTGTGGCCTTTTTGGCGGCCAAATCCCTTGACTTCAGTGACGGTAATGCCCTGCACGCCAATGGCGGACAGAGCCTCGCGCACCTCGTCAAGCTTGAACGGCTTGATGATGGCTGTTACCAGTTTCATATGAACCTCCTCACGTTGAACTGCAAATCAAGAGAGACTTGAATCTCCTGACTGCATATGAGCAGCTTCCATGCCAGCCGCAAGCCTTGGGCCGTGGGGTTGGCGCTAGGCCAGCCGGGAACCGCAAACCCATCCCCGCTGCACCTTCGTCATGCCCGGCAAACCATGCACAAAAAAGCCGCCCGAAGGCGGCTTTTGATTAGTGCGAGACTGAGGTCAGAAGGTCTTGAGAATGCCAATCACCAAAGTGGCGCGGGTCGGGTCAGTCGTATTGCCAGCGGCTGGCGACGGGGTCGCTACCGATGCCGGGGTCGGTACGCGATAGAACTCGGATTTTGCCGTGGTACCAATGACCGCAGCCGACAACGACGCCCAACCTGCGTCATAGGTGACGCCGAGCTTGTAATCGTTATACGACAGACCGGTAAAGGTTTTGACGCGCAGCACGCCAATGTGGGCATTCAGGGTCCACTTTGGCGCGAACTCGTAATTTGCCGAGAGGTCAAGGTAGCTGGAACCCTTGGATGAGCCGCCCACCGCAGGTCCAGTGGTGTTGCCGGTGTTGACGTTATTGGAATTCACACCAGTCAACGCACCGTTAAAAGCCTGTGAGCTGGCACCGAAGTAATTCGACGTAGCGTAGGAGTACTTGGCCGAGAACCATTTGTAGGACGCGCCAATGTACAGCTCGGTGTTGTTGAATTTATTGCCTGATTTGGCGGTGTTGGCAGTGCCGCCCGCGCCGTAGGTGTAATAGGCCGCGCTCGGGTACCAGTAGTACAACACGCCCAAGTCGAGGGTGAAATCCTTGGCGAGCTCTTTCTTCCAGCCGCCGTAGAAGTCCACTTCCAGACCGGCGCCAGCAGGGTACAGATCCTTGGTCACCGTCGAAGCCCAAGTGCCCACGTAGAGGCCGTTGGAGAACCCATAATCCAGGCCGCCCTGCAACGCAGGCTTTTTATTGGTCTGCGAAATGCCGCGGAAACGGTAGTCGGTAACAGCACCGATATTGGCCGAAAACTGCGCATAAGCGGCGGGCGCGGCGAACGCGCTGGCGGCTACGGCGGTCAGAATGAGCTTACGCATGATCAATTTCCTTTTGAAAAACATTAAAAACCCCAATTAGTTTGCTTGCAGAATGCGTGCCAGATAATTGTCTGCCGCGATTCTTCGAGAGTTTCTTGCTACCCGCCACTGTAGTCGCACCAACATCGTGCGAAATGAATATTTATGCATTTAGTTGGTGCATTTGCTACCCCTGAATGCAGCAGAGCCGCTGTGGCAGCGGCTCTGGCGGGCGTCCTCGTTGACGATGGTGATGTTACGCTGCATGGGCTATCAGGGCAATTACTATTGCGCTCATCCTGTAAAGCAAAGACCGACCGTCAGATTCGCGCAACAGGCGCATGCGCTGCTAGACTGTGTACCTATCACCTATCCGTCCACGCGCCACTTCCCAATCCATGAATCCCAAATTGCTCGATGAACTCAACGAACGCGCGGCGGCGTTCCTGCGCAACACACCGGTGGCGGATGTGCAGAAAAACCTGAAGGCGATGCTGTCCCAGTCTTTCACCAAAATGGATCTGGTGACCCGCGAAGAGTTCGATGTGCAAGCTGCGGTGCTGTTGCGCACGCGCGAGAAACTTGCCGCGCTCGAAGCGCGTCTCGCCGAAATCGAAAAGCGCGGCGCGGTGCAGTAGGCATGGCGGTTGCCGTCCTAGCCTCGCGCG
Source organism: Burkholderiales bacterium (assembly GCA_031362905.1). Classification (GTDB taxonomy): domain Bacteria; phylum Pseudomonadota; class Gammaproteobacteria; order Burkholderiales; family JAEUOS01; genus CANJDH01. The sequence goes on from JANLTL010000256.1 coordinate 13,349, forward strand.
CGCTGGCCGGCATGACCGCGCACGAAGTCACGGTTGAAGTCCATTTGGCCGGCGGCCTGCCGATGTTCAACATCGTCGGCCTGCCCGAAACCGAGGTCAAGGAATCGAAGGACCGCGTGCGTGCTGCGATCCAGAACGCCGGGTTTGAATTCCCGGCGCGCCGTATCACGGTCAATCTTGCGCCAGCGGATTTGCCCAAGGAGTCGGGGCGCTTTGATTTGCCGATTGCGCTCGGTGTGCTGGCTGCATCGGGGCAAATCCCGGCGGATCAACTGGCGAAGTACGAGTTCGCCGGCGAGCTGTCGCTCACTGGCGAGTTGCGTCCGGTGCGCGGTGCACTGGCGATGACCCTGGGTGCGGAGCGCGCGGGCCGTGCCTTTATTCTGCCACGCGTGTCGGCCGAGGAAGCCGCGCTGGTGGTAGACGCCGCCATTTATCCCGCCGATTCACTCCTGCAGGTGTGCGCGCATTTGGCCGGGCATGGCGCGGGTCGCACCACTGGCATTGCTGGTGGTGCCGCAGTCCAGGGCGGCAACACGCCAGGCCACGCAGGCGCGGCAGCCAAGGGGTTGAGACTTTATCAACGCACCGCCGCTCCGCGCGCCGAAGCCCGCTATGACGACTTCGCCGAGGTGAAGGGCCAGGCACAGGCCAAACGCGCGCTTGAGGTCGCTGCCGCAGGCCGCCACTCGATTTTGATGTTGGGGCCGCCCGGCACGGGCAAGTCGATGCTCGCGGCGCGACTGCCGGGCATCCTGCCGCCGATGACCGACAGTGAAGCACTGGAGTCGGCTGCGGTCTTGAGTCTTACCGGCGCCTTCCGTCCCGACGCCTGGGGCCGGCGCGTGGTGCGCGCGCCGCATCACACCGCGTCGAGTGTGGCGCTGGTGGGGGGCGGTGCAGTGCCGCGCCCCGGCGAGATTTCGCTCGCGCATCATGGCGTGCTGTTTCTCGATGAGCTGCCCGAGTTTGACCGCCGCGTGCTCGAAGTACTGCGTGAGCCGCTCGAATCAGGCCGCGTAACGATTTCGCGTGCAGCGCGGCAAGCCGATTTCCCGGCGCGCTTTCAACTGGTGGCGGCAATGAACCCCTGCCCGTGCGGCTATCTGGGTCATGCCTCGGGAAAATGCCGTTGCAACCCCGATCAGGTAGCGCGCTACCGCTCGAAGATTTCCGGACCATTGCTGGACCGCATTGATTTGCAGATCGAGGTGCCGTCACTGAACGAAGCAGAATTAACGGGCGCGGCGACAGGCGACACCAGCGCTGCGGTGCGTGCGCGCGTGGCCGCTGCAGCTGACAGACAAACCTTGCGGCAGGGCAAGCCGAACAATTCGCTCATGCCCCTGGAGATCGAGCAGTGGTGCAAGCCTGATGAGGCCGGCGAAAAACTGCTGCGGCAGGCGATCAGCCGCCTCAATCTGTCTGCGCGCGCCTATCATCGCGTGTTGAAGGTGGCACGCACGATCGCCGATCTGGCTGGAAGCGGCGCAATCAGTGCGACGCATATTGCCGAGGCGATTCAATACCGGCGCGGACTCGAAGCACAATAATGGCGCGCCATTCACGCTGGTGACGCAGGCGAAAATACGCGGAAATTTCCGCTTCAATCAGGAGACCCAGATGGCAGACATTCATATCCAGCGCACACACGGCATGCCGCTCAAAAAGGCACGCGACGCCGCCAACGATTTTGCGCAGCGCCTGAACGAAAAATTCGAGCTCGAGTCGGAATGGGAAGGCGACACGCTGCACTTCAAGCGCAGCGGGGTCGCCGGCACGCTGACGCTGACCAAGGGCGACGTCACGATCGACGTCAAACTCGGCTTCCTGCTGTCCGCCTTTGCCGGCTCGATGCAGGGGCACATCAACAGCAACCTCGATCAGTTGTTCGGCAGGGCGGGCGCGGCAAAAGCCGCCGGCAAAGCAGCGCCGGCGAAAAAGAAAAAAACCTGAGCGGCGCGCGGGCCGCCCGCGCAGGGTTAGCGCTGCGTCCAGTTAGAGTTGGCGCGCAGCGAACGTGTCGCACTGCTGCAAATCACCGGTCTCGATGCCGCGCTTGAACCAGCGCACGCGCTGCTCGGACGAGCCGTGCGTGAAGCTCTCTGGCATTACCGCGCGGCCTGCACCTTTTTGCAGCGCGTCGTCGCCGATCTGCTTGGCAGCGTTGAGCGCTTTTTCGATATCGCCGTTCTCCAGAATGTGGCGTGCCTTGTCGGCATGAAAGCCCCACACGCCTGCAAAGCAGTCAGCCTGCAATTCGAGCCGCACCGACAGCGCATTGCCCTCGCGCTCGGAGGCACGGCGCCGCGCGTTCTCGACCTTGGACGAAATGCCGGTGACGTTCTGTATGTGATGCCCGACTTCGTGCGCGATCACATAGGCCTGGGCAAACTCGCCGGGCGCATGAAAGCGGGTTTTCATCTCGTCGTAAAACGACAGGTCGATGTAAATCTTCTGGTCACCAGGGCAATAAAACGGCCCCATTGCCGCCTGCCCTGACCCACAAGCGGTCGGGGTCGAGCCGCGGAACAACACCAGCTTGGGTTCGGGATACTGCTTGCCCGATTTGGCGAACTGCGCGCGCCACACATCTTCGGTGTCGGCCAGCACCATTGACACAAAGCGTGCTTGCTTGTCATCCTTGGGCGGTGCATGCGCCGCGCCCTGATGCTGCTGTTGCACCACCGGTGCACCTCCACCCCCACCGGAGAGAATCGACAACACCGTCATCGGGTTAATGCCGAGAAAATAGGACGCCACCAGGGCGATCGCGATGCCGCCGATACCGATGCCGCCGCCGCCAAAGCGCAGGCCGCCGCCACCGGAATTCCCGCCGTTGCCGCCCTCTTCATCGCGACGGTCTTCGACGTTGCTGCTCTCCCGGCCATCATCCATGCGCATTGTGTCCTCCGTTCGGTCCGCCCAGATCAGTCTCCAAAGTCACAAACGGTCTCGCCAGCATCGCCAGTAACCACTAGTCCAGGCGGCTGGAGGGCGGACGGCTGCACACATCCCTGCTCCCGGATGGCACCGCCCCACTCGCGGCAAGGAGGCCTTTCGGCATCCCCAAAACAAAATGGCCGGAACCCATATAAAACAGGCCCGGCCACGCGATGTACCCCGCCCTATCTGGACGGTGGCTTATCGACTTTTCAATGGGTGGTTGGAGTGTACACCGCCGCGAAAGTTCCCCAGTCTGGGCCGGAGCGTCTGTGCGGAACCAGCGCCGCGCCGCGCGCGCAACGAGAGCGGGGGGGCACGGCCGCGCAAGTGGCCGGGTGCCCCGCACCCGTTTTTGGCAGCGTAAATGGTTGCGTGTGGGTGGTTGTTTGCGTGGGGGTTGGGGGGGGGCTGGGGGG
>JANLTL010000203.1:0-6477 GCA_031362905.1 Burkholderiales bacterium
CAGAACCGTTCCGGCGCATTCGCCAAAGCCGATGCGCGCCGCTCCTGGTTTCACGCAGTGAGCCTTGAGGATCAGCGTATCGTGATCCTCGATGAAGGTGCGTTGCTCGCCACTCGCGAGCGTGAGGGCTTGCTTGCCGCCCTTGGTCAGTTCCAGAATCGATCCGGCCTCCTCAGGCGCCGGCCCCGACTGCGTGCCGGTGCCGAGCAGATCTCCAGCCTGCAGATTGCAGCCGCCGCTGGTGTGATGCGCAATCATTTGCGCCACCGTCCAATAGGCATGGCGAAAGCTGGCTTGCGATAGCCGCTGTGCAGCGAGTGAAGCCGCCTGCATTTTTTGGGTCAGCAGCCAGGCTTCGACCGTGATATCGATGGCACCACGTGCGCGGTTGTCTGGCGCGTCGAGATAGGGCAGGGGCGGTGGATCGCCCTCGGCACGCGTCCAGGCGGTGCGATACGGTTCGAGCGCCTCCATCGTCACTACCCAGGGTGAGATGGTGGAGGCAAAACTCTTGGCGAGGAAGGGGCCGAGCGGCTGGTATTCCCAAGTCTGTACATCACGCGCCGACCAGTCGTTGAGCAGGCACATGCCGAAGGCGTGTTGTTCGGCATGCGTAATCGACACGCGCGCACCCTGTGCATTGCCAGGGCCAACCCATACCGCGAGCTCCAATTCGTAGTCAAGGCGCTTGCACGCAGCGAACACCGGCGCGGCATCCGCCGGCCCCTTGATCTGACCCATCGGACGCGCAAACGTTTGCCCCGATACGCCAATTGACGACGAGCGGCCGTGATAGGCAATCGGCACATACTTGTAATTGGGCAGCAGCGGATTGTCGGGGCGGAACAATTTGCCCACCGCCGTTGCGTGGTGGATGGAGGTAAAAAAATCGGTGTAATCGCCAATGCGGGCCGGCAATGCCATGTCAGCATCCCGCTGTGCCACCAGGGCGCTTTTGAGCTTGGCTTCGCTCGTGCTGCCAGCGCGCAGTGCTCGCGACAGCGAAAGTCGCAGCGCGCTCCAGGCGACCGCGCCTGCGCCCATGAAATCATTGAGTGTTGAGCCCAGCAGCAACGCTGCGCCGTCCTTTGCGGCGCCCTCAAACACACCGCTGTCAAAGGCCGCCTGCATGTCGAGAATCTGGTCGCCAATGGCCACGCCGATGCGCGCCGCCTCCACCGTGGAGCCACCCGTACTCACAGCCGGTGCGCCTTTGCGCCGGAACGCGCCAAACGGCAGATTCTGGATCGTGAAATCGCAATCGGCCGAATTGGCCGAAGCGACCCAACTGGTGAGTGCGGGATTGTGGGTTTCGTTGAGTGCCATGTTGATTGCCCGATGAATGAGATTGACCCTGCGTGGCGATTGCGCGCGAATGCCTGACTACTTCTCCACTGCTACTTTTTTTGCAGCGGATGCTTTACCGGTCTTGTCGGTAGTGGGTTTCTGCGCCATCGCGACCATCGTCAGGCCTGCTTTTTTCTTGCCTGACATCAGCTCCGCGAGCGCACGCTTGCCGGCCGGCTCGCCCTCCTTGATCGCCTCGCGATACAGGGCGGCAGCCTTGTTGCGATCAACCTTTACGCCTTTGCCGTCTGCATACATTTCGCCCAGCGAGACTTTGGCAAACGAGTTGCCGCCCTTGGCCGACGCCTCGAACAGCCGCAATGCCTCCTGGTATTCAAATTCATTGGTCTTGCCATCCCGTAACATTTTGCCGAGGCGGTGCTGCGCATCCCAATAACCTTGCGCCGCCGCCAGTGAATACCAGTCGAGCGCCGTATGGGCGTTCTGCGGCACGCCGCTGCCCGCTTCAAACAGGGCGCCCAGCTTGGTCTGGGCCGGCGCGAAACCAATGTTGGCGGCGAGTTCATACAGCTCGGCAGCGCGCGACGGATTCTTGGCGACGCCATTGCCCTGCTCATGCATCTCGCCCAGTGTAGTGGCGGCGAGCGGATGATGCTTTGTCAGTGCACGCTCAAACCATTGCACCGCATGTTTGGGGTCGGCCTTGACACCATCGCCGCGCAAGTGCATCAACCCGAGCAAATGCTGGGCATCGGCATGCCCCACTTCGCCAGCCTCGGCAAACTCCTTGAGCACCAGCGGGATATTGCGCTTTGACTTGGCTTGCATGCCTCGCAAAAAAGCATCCTCGCCCGGGCGCACGGTTGGCTGCGTTGCGGGGCTGACCTCTCTGGCGGAGTCAGTCTGCGCTTGCACGACGCCACTGGCAAACGCAATGAGAAATCCGGCGATCAGGAATACACGCATCAATGACGATCCAAAGGGGAAAACAGCGCGCGAGAATAACACTGAAGCTGCCCCCGAAATGCCGGGATCGAACCGCTGCGGCGCAGCGCGTGGTGCAGTGCGGTATACCGAGGAAACTGACATCATTGACACAGTTGCATTGGGCGCATGACACTTCGCCTTACCCATTTCACGCCACTCGAGGAAGCCCCTTGAAAAAAATCGACATCTTCAATCACGTCATGCCGGTTGCTTATCTCGATCTGCTCAAGGCACATTCGAAAGACGCTGGTATCGTCAAGCGCATGGCTGGTCTGACCCTGCTGTGGAACATTGAAGCGCGCGTCGAAATGCTCAAGCAGTGGCCTGAGGTGCAGCAGGTGCTGACCTTAGCCTTGCCCCCACCGGAAACGCTGGGCGGCCCCGAGGCCTCACCCGGTTATGCGCGCGTCGCCAATGACGGTATGGCGGCGATGGTCGCCAGGTGGCCGCAGCAGTTTCCGGCGTTCGTCGCCACGTTGCCGATGAACAACGTGCCGGCTGCAATCGAGGAAATGGATCGTGCCATTACGCAACTGGGCGCGCGCGGCATTCAGCTCACCACCAGTGTCAACGGCCGCCCGCTCGACGAAGAATCGTTCTACCCGGTATTCGAGCGTGTCACGCAGCACCACAAAATGCCCATCTGGATGCACCCTATTCGTCCCGGCTCGCGACCTGATTACCCGAGCGAAGACAAGTCCAAATACGAAATCTGGCAAGTACTCGGCTGGCCCTACGAGACCAGTGTCGCGATGGCACGCATCGTATTCTCGGGAATGCTCGAAAAACTGCCGGAACTGCGCATCATCACCCATCATTGTGGCGCCATGGCGCCTTATTTCGCCGGGCGCATGGACACTCTCTGGGCGCAGCTGGGCAGCCGAAGCGCGGGTGACAACTACGAAGAGGTGCTCAAGCGCATGGCCAAGAAGCCCATCGACTACTTCAAGATGTTCTATGCCGACACCGTGCTGGGTGGTTCCGCATCAGCACTGCGCTGCGGCCTCGATTTTTTCGGCGTGGACAAGGTCGTGTTTGCCAGTGACTGCCCGTTCGACCCGGAAGGGGGGCCGATGTTCATCCGCGAAGGTATACGCTCGGTCGAGGATTTGCGGTTGAGCGAGGCCGAGCGGCGCAAGATTTACTTTGAGAATGCCCTCAAACTGTTGAACATGGAGAGTCCCAAATCATGAACCTCTGTCAGCGTGCTGTCAGAACATTGCGTGTTTCCAGGAGAATGGCTCTGGGAGCCGCTTTCAGCCTGCTTTCCCTCGCCGCTTGCATGGCCACAGTAATGGCCACCTCCAGCGCATTTGCGCAAGCCTGGCCGCAGCGCCCGGTCACCATTGTGGTGCCCTACGCCCCCGGCACCGGGATTGACATCATTGCGCGCACCCTCTCGCCCAAATTGGCTGAGCGGCTCGGTCAGGGCTTTGTCGTGGAAAACAAGGCGGGCGCGTCCGGCAATCTTGGCGCCGACTTCGTTGCCAAGGCGCAGCCCAACGGCTACACCATGATGATCACGGTCAACACCTTTGTCATTACGCCGGCGCTCTACAAAAACCTGCCTTACGACCCGGTCAACGATTTCAGCGTGATGGGCAAACTTGCCACCGGAAATCTCGCCCTCGTGGTCAACCCCAATGTGCTGCCGGTGAAAACGCTCGACGAGCTCGTGGCGTGGGTCAAGGCCCGCCCCGGCAAGGTCAACTACGGCTCACCCGGCAATGGCACGCCGCAACACCTGAGCATCGAATTGCTCAAGCAGCGCCTCGGCCTCGATATCGTTCACGTGCCTTACAAGAATGCGCAAGCGGCCAATACGGATCTCATTGGCGGCCAGGTGCAAGTCGCGGTGTTGCCGGTACACACTGCGCTGCCGTTCGCCAAAGCCGGCCGACTCAATGTCATCGCGGTGTCAGGCGAAAGCCGTTCGGTGCTCGCGCCTGACCAACCAAGCTTCGCAGAGGTCAACCTCAATAATCTTGACATCGACCTTTATTACTGGATCGCCGGCCCGGCCAACACGCCGCGCGAAGTCACCACGCGCATCAACCGCGAAGTGGCAGCCATCCTTGCCATGCCCGATGTGCGCGAGACGCTATTGAAGCAGGGCCTGATTCCCTCGACCAGCACGCCCGAAGAAATCGGCGGGCGGATTCGCGATGACATCGGACGGTGGAAAAAATTCATCAGCGACGCGAAGATCACGGCGGATTGACTATGCCCGAGTCGCCTGGGCATGCAGGGTGATGCCGAGCGCGTTGACTACTTTGAGAATCGTATCGAACCCGGGACTGCGTTCTCCTGACAGTGCCTTGTAGAGACTCTCGCGCGAAAGACCCGCATCACGCGCGACCTGACTCATGCCTTTCGCCCGGGCGATATCGCCCAGCGCTTTGGCGATGAAAGCGGCATCACCATCCGCTTCTTCAAGGCAGGCCTCCAGATAAGCTGCCATTTCTTTCGGTGTGCGCAGGTGTTCTGCCACATCGTAACGGGTGGTTTTGGTTTTGCTCATGCTGTGCTCCTAAAGATTTTTTGCCAACTTCAACGCGGTCTTGATATCTGCGGTTTGTGTGCGCTTGTCGCCACCAGCCAGCAAAATCACCAATTCACGGCCCTGCTTCTTGAAATACACCCGGTAACCCGGGCCATGGTCGATGCGCATCTCGGAGACTCCTTCCCCCACCGGCTCTACGTCGCCAGGGTTTCCAGAGGCCAAACGCTCGATACGGGCCTGGACTCGAGCCCGTGCACGGATGTCGCGAAGACCGTCCAACCAGATGACGAAGGTAGCGGTCTTGCGAATGTCGAACATTGCTTACTGTAGCCAATTGGCTACGATCAGTCAAGAGCTGAGCTGGGGAAGGGATGCGATCCGAGGACTCCCGGCCTGCGTTTCGAGCAGATTGGCGTTGGACAAATCTGCTGTTGCCGATTAAGCATCGTAACGATTCACCAGCATCCCTACGCCGTTGATTTCAATCCGGATTATCGTACCCGGTTTCATCGCGCCCGCACCGACCGAAGTGCCGCAGGCGATGATGTCGCCCGCTTCGAGCGTCATGTCGCGCGAGATCAGGCTCGCCAGCCTCACCGGCGGGAAGATCATGTCGGTGACGGGATAGTTTTGCCGTTCCTGCACCGCGCCGTCGGGCTGTGTGAGGATTGATTTGACTCTGAGCGACATCACGTCCACACCGGTGGCGATCACCGGGCCGATCGGGCAGAAGGTGTCGAAGCTTTTGCTGCGCACCCACTGCTCGAAGGTCGGATTCATGCGCAGGATGTCGGAGGCAGTCACGTCGTTGACGCAGGTGTAGCCAAAGATGCAATCGGCGGCGTCTGCTTCCGGCACACTGCACATGCGCTTTCCGATGACGATGCCCAATTCACCTTCGAAGACCACCTTGCCGTTGAAGTGCCCGGGCTTGCGGATGACGGTGCCGTGCGCGCAAAACGAGTTGTTGCCCTTGAGAAAATACAGCGGGTCGGGCGGCAGGGCGATGTTCTCTTTGGCGGCGCGCTCGTAAAAGTTGTTCCACAGCGCCGGCATCTTGGTCGGCACGCACGGCGCGAGCAGCGTGACATCGGCCAGCGGCACGGTTTCGCCGGTGGCCTTGCTGCCGGTGAACATGTCACCCGCATGCACGTGAATGCTTGCGCCGGCTGAGTCGACGCCGCCGTCGAGGGTGCCGAATTCCGCAGTCGCGCCGACATCCTTGCGCGCAAAGCGCAGCCACTGCGTCATCACGCGACCTTCAATGGAATTTTGAAATCGTGGATGCGCTGGCTCCACATGGCAGGCCCGGTGATGTGGGCCGAGGTGCCGCCCGAATCGACTGCCACCGTGACCGGCATGTCCTTCACATCGAACTCGTAAATCGCTTCCATGCCGAGGTCTGCGAAGCCCACCACCTTTGACTGCTTGATCGCCTTGGCGACCAAATAGGCCGCACCGCCCACTGCCATCAGATACGCACTCTTGTGCTTCTTGATTGCTTCAATCGCCACCGGGCCACGCTCCGCTTTGCCGATCATCGAAATCAGGCCGGTCTGGCCCAGCATCATCTCGGTGAACTTGTCCATGCGGGTGGCGGTGGTAGGGCCGGCCGGGCCAACCACTTCGTCGCGTACCGGATCGACCGGGCCGACGTAATAGATCACGCGATTCTTGAA
>JANLTL010000310.1:0-7532 GCA_031362905.1 Burkholderiales bacterium
CAAACCTTCGCGCCCAAAAAATTCCGCGACGGCGCCGCCGGCGCTGCCCTGAACGCTCGCTTCCTCAACGGTCACCAGCGTCTCGTGCGACGCGGCCAGTTCGCGGATCAGCGCTTCGTCGAGCGGTTTGACAAAGCGCATGTTGACCACTGTCGCGTCGAGTTCCTCTCCCGCAGCAAGCGCAGGGGGCACCATCGAACCAAACGCGAGAACAGCAATGCGGCGCCCCGGCTTTTGTGCACCACGCCGCTTCACCTCGGCCTTGCCCCATGGCAGGGCTGTCATCTGCTGCTGCACCGCCACGCCCGGCCCGCTGCCCCGCGGATAACGCACCGCTACCGTGTGGTCTTGCATGAAACCGGTGTAAAGCATCTGACGGCATTCATTTTCATCGGCAGGCGCGAGCACCGATACATTGGGCAGGCAGCGCAAAAACGTCAGATCAAAACTGCCCGCGTGGGTTGCACCATCAGCACCGACCAAACCGGCACGGTCAATCGCCAATAATACCGGCAGCCGTTGCAAGGCGACGTCGTGAATTAATTGGTCGTAGGCACGCTGCAGGAACGTTGAGTAAATCGCCACCACTGGCTTCAAGCCTTCGCACGCCAGACCAGCGGCAAAGGTCAGGGCGTGCTGCTCGGCGATGCCAACATCGTGATAGCGCTCCGGGTACTGCACTGCAAACTTCACCAAACCCGAACCTTCACGCATTGCCGGCGTGATGCCGACCACGCGGGCATCGGCGGCGGCCATGTCGCACAGCCAGTCGCCAAACACCTGGGTGTAGGTGGGCTTGCCGCCAGGCTTGGTCACGATCCCCTGGGCCGGATCGAACTTGCCGGGGCCGTGATACAGCACAGGATCGGCCTCGGCGAGTTTGTAGCCCTGCCCTTTTTTCGTCACAACGTGCAAAAACTGCGGGCCTTTGAGCTCCTTCAGGTTTTCCAGCGTCGGAATGAGGGATTCAAGATCGTGTCCGTCAATCGGACCGATGTAGTTGAAGCCGAGTTCCTCAAACAGGGTGCCCGGTACGACCATGCCCTTGGCGTGTTCCTCAAAGCGCTTGGCCAGTTCCCACAATGGCGGTACCACACTGAGCACTGCTTTGCCTGCCTTGCGCGCTGCCGAGTAGACACGCCCGCTCATCAGGCGCGCGAGATAACGGTTGAGGGCGCCGACCGGTGGCGAGATCGACATGTCGTTGTCGTTAAGCACCACGATCAGGCGTGCATCTTCGTGGACGCCAGCGTTGTTCATCGCCTCGAACACCATGCCGGCCGTCATCGCACCATCCCCTATGACCGCGACGGTATAGCGGTTTTCGCCTTTTTGCCGTGCGGCCAGCGCCATACCCAGCGCCGCGGAAACGGAGGTGGACGAGTGCGCCGTGCCAAATGTGTCGTACTCGCTCTCGTCGCGGCGCGGAAAGCCGGAAATCCCGCCCAACTGACGCAAAGTAGGCATGCGCTCGCGCCGTCCGGTCAATACTTTGTGGGGGTAGGTCTGATGGCCCACGTCCCACACTAAACGATCGTAGGGTGTGTTGAACACGTAGTGAAGCGCAATCGTCAGTTCCACCGTACCGAGGTTGGACGAGAGGTGTCCGCCGGTCTTGGACACCGAGTCCAGCACAAAAGCCCGCAACTCGACTGCCAATCGCTCCAGGTGCTGGCGCGGCAACCGGCGCAGATCAGCCGGATCGTTGATGGAGGCTAGAAGAGCCGCAGGCACTGCCATGTTCAAAAGCTTCTGCGCGCGATGAAACGCGTCAACTCCGCCAGGCGCTGCGCACGTGCGTCGAACGGCGCAAGCGCGGCGAGTGCGTCGTCGAGCAGGGCCTGCGCCTTGCGCCGTGCCCCGGTCAGTCCGAGAAGCGACACGTAGGTGGGTTTGCCGTACCGCGCATCCTTGCCAGCCGTCTTGCCCAGCGTGGTTGAGTCCTGCGTGGCATCAAGAATGTCATCGACCACTTGAAACAGCAGACCCGTGCATTTGGCATAGTGATCGAGCAGCGTCTGTTGGGCAGGGTCAAGCGGCCTGCCACACAGTGCCCCGAGCACAACCGACGCGCGAATCAGCGCACCAGTCTTGTGGATGTGCATCATTTCAAGTTCGGGTTCGGTGATCTCCTGGCCGACAGCATCCATGTCAATCTGCTGGCCGCCGCACATACCGCGCGAACCCGCCGCGCCGCCGAGTACCTCGATCATCTGCAATTGCGCGGCCGCATCAGTCGCGGCACGGCGCGATGCCAGCAGTTGAAATGCCTGGGCATTGAGGGCGTCGCCCGCGAGAATGGCAGTGGCCTCGCCAAATTGGACATGCACGGTCGGTTTCCCGCGGCGCATCGCATCATCATCCATGCATGGCAGGTCGTCGTGCACCAGCGAATAGGCGTGAATCATTTCGATTGCCGCTGCGGGAATCTCAAGCGCTTTCGCATCAGCCCCCACCACTTCACCTGCCGCAAACACCAGCAAGGCCCGCACCCGCTTGCCGCCACCGAGCACGGCGTAACGCATCGCATCATGCAGAGGTGCAGGCGCTATGTTGGCTGCTGGAAGCAAGGTGCCAAGGACACCTTCCATACGGGCTTGTACATCCTGCATCCACATCGAAAACATGACCCCGCCCGGCGCGCTGACAGCGTTCATTCCATCCCCTCCAGATCGAGCGGCTTCAATACCCCGTCTTCGAGCACCTTGACCTGCTGCTCGGCCGCCTTTAGGCGCGCATGGGCAGCCTTGACCAGCTCGACACCCCGCTGGTAGCGCTGCACGGACTCTTCGAGCGGCAACTCACCCGCCTCCATCGCCTCGACAATCGCCTCCAGCTCGCGCAGGGCGTCCTCAAATGGCATTTGATCGGGCGAGGCCGCAGGCTTTTCCCCCGGGGCGGCTGACTTGGGCATGGGACTGAATGAACGACGGCGGGCGATTGCCACCGTGCTACGTCAAAATGGGCATTTTACCCGCGCCGCAGGGTAAAATGGCGGACTGCGCGTCAAACCGTCAAACATATAGTAGACGTGACGACGAATTTCAAACCGAATCACAGACGAAAGTAGGCTTGGCGCAGTTAGCCACGAAATCGGCTCATCGTTCGAGGTTTCTCTTACGGCCTTTGGGAGGAATTGGTGTTATGTCGGACTTGGGGCTCACCCATCAATTGCGGCCGGCGCAATCACAACTACCGGTGGACTGGTACCACACTCAAGCGCAATTCGATCTCGAGCAGCGCGCCATTTTCAGCAAGGCCCCCGGCTACGTTGGACACGAACTCATGGTGCCCGAAGCCGGTGATTTTCACGCCATCGGCTGGATGAACGACGCGCTCGCTCTGGTGCGCAACCCGGGCGGGGTCAATCTGATCTCCAACGTCTGCCGCCATCGTCAGGCCATCATGCTCAATGGGCGCGGCAACCTCGCGCCCCACGGCGGCAACATCGTCTGCCCGGTACATCGGTGGACCTACGACGCCGCAGGCAAACTGCTCGGTGCGCCCTATTTCGGCGTAAACCCCTGCCTGGACCTGCATCACGTCAAGACCGAGCGCTGGAACGGCCTGCTGTTCCGCGGCCCGCGCGACATCGCCGCCGACCTGCGCAATTTGAGCGTCGCCGCCGACCTCTCGTTCGAAGGCTTCCAGCTAGACCATGTACGCATTCACGAATGCGACTACAACTGGAAGACCTTCATCGAAGTCTATCTGGAGGATTACCACGTCGAGCCGTTTCATCCGGGTCTGGGAAAGTTTGTCACCTGCGAAGACCTGACCTGGCAGTTTGAAGATCGCTACTCGGTGCAAACCGTCGGCGTCAACAGCGCCTTCGACCGGCCCGGAAGCGAGACTTACCGCGTCTGGCACGAACAGGTGCTCAAGTACGGTCAGGGCAAACCGCCCAAGCACGGCGCGATCTGGCTCACCATCTATCCCAACATCATGGTCGAGTGGTATCCGCATGTGCTGGTGGTATCTCACCTGATTCCGCGCGGACCGCAAAAAACCACCAACGTGGTCGAGTTCTATTATCCTGAGGATATCGCGCTCTTCGAGCGCGAGTTTGTCGAAGCCGAGCAGGCTGCCTACATGGAGACCTGCACCGAGGACGACGAGATCGCCCTGCGCATGGACGCCGGGCGGCGTGCACTGATGGAGCAGGGCCTGAACCAGGCCGGCCCCTACCAGACGCCGATGGAAGACGGCATGCAGCACTTTCACGAGTACCTGCGGCGTGAGTTGTCGAGCACAAACGCGCAAGCGGACTCACCTTCTCTGTCATGACGTCCTTCAAAACGCTGGTCTCGGTCGCTGAACTCGCGCGCCACCTGAACGATCCGCAATGGGTCATCCTCGACTGCCGACACGACCTCATGAACCCCGCCTTCGGGCGCAGCGCCTACGCCGAGGCCCATATTCCCGGCGCGCGCTTCATCTCGATTGATGATGACCTGGCAGACCACGCGGCCACCGCAGCTGGTGGGCGCGGCCGGCATCCGCTGCCCACCCCCGAAGCGCTGGCTGCCACGTTCTCACGCCTCGGCATCGACGCGTCCAAACAGGTGGTGCTGTACGACAGCGCATCCGGTTCCTACGCTGCACGTGCATGGTGGTGCCTGCACTGGCTGGGCCACCAAGCCGTGGCAGTACTTGATGGCGGCGTTCAACAATGGCGGTCAGAAGGCTGGCCACTCGACGCCGCCACACCAGACTGGCCGGCAACCCACTTTCAGGCGCGGCAAAATGCTTCGATGAAAGTGGAAGCCGCCACCGTGTGGGCGCGCATCGGCGCAGCGGATGCCTGTGTCATCGACGCGCGTGCGCCCGAGCGCTACAACGGCAGCACCGAACCAATCGACCCGGTTGCGGGCCACATTCCCGGCGCCCGCAACCGCTTCTGGAAACACAACATCGCTGCCGACGGCCGCTTCAAGACCGCCGCGCAACTTCAGGACGAATGGCAACACCTGCTTGCCGGTCTTGCTCCTGCGCAAGTGATGCATCAATGCGGCTCCGGCGTTACCGCCTGCCATAATCTCCTGGCGATGGAGATCGCGGGCTTGGGAGGCGGCACACTTTATCCCGGATCCTGGAGCGAGTGGTGCGCTGACCCGGCGCGTCCGGTGCGCACCGGCGACGTCCCGTAATTCGTCGGTAAGTCGTTGCGCCAAAAGGCTTTTGTTGCTATAATCTTGGTCTTTCCAACCTTCGCGAAACCTTGGCATTGTCCGGCGAAACATTATTAGACAGCGTCGCATCAGCGACGTGAAATCGGCACCGGGCCGCAGGAAACCGCGACACCACAGAGGCAATCATGAAAGACAGCATCCACCCTGAATACCGCGATGTGCTCTTTATCGATCCGGGCGCAAATTTCCAGTTCGTCACGCGCTCTACCATGGACGTAAAGAACCGCGAAAAAGTCAAACACACTGACGGCAAAGAGTATCCTGCCGTGCGTCTGGACGTATCGTCCGAATCACATCCTTTCTACACCGGCAAGCAGAAGATCGTTGACGTGGCCGGCCGCGTCGAGAAATTCAAGCAGCGTTACGGCGCCAAGAAGCCGGCAGCAGCAGCGACGCCTGCAGCTTGATACGCGTTGGTTCCTGAAAAAGGCAGCTTCGGCTGCCTTTTTTCTTGCCTGCGTGTCGGGCGCAATGCGCATCATTTTCTGTGGATTGCACGGCTTGATCCATTCATCGCCCGGTAAAATTGCCCGATGCTCGATCTGCCGCACGCTCCGTCTCGCGCCACGCCCCGACGCATGCCGCCTCTGCTACTGCGGATGCGTTGCCGCGCGATGGCCGCCGGCAGTTTGCTTGCCCTGCTATTGAGCGCAAGCTGTGCTCAAAATCCTGTTACCGGCAAATCCGATTTCGTCGTGGTATCGGAGGAGCAGGAACTGCGCATGGGGCGTGCTTACGACCAGCAGATCAAAAAAGAGAGTCCGCTCTACGATCATCGGCGTGGTGATGACAAGGCCGGATCAGCCGGCACCGCCACACGCGGGACGCACTCCGCCGGGAAACCCGTTGCTGGCACAGCAGACAGTGGCGCCAAGGATGCGGCAAACGGTGTCGCGGCAGGCGTGGCGCCGGGCCTGGCGGCCTATGTCGATGCGCTCGGACAGCGCCTCGCCCGGCACAGCCATCGCGCTGGCCTTGAGTATCGCTTTGCCGTGCTCGATTCGCCCGATGTCAATGCGTTTGCCTTGCCCGGCGGCTATATTTATGTGACGCGTGGCATCCTCGCCTATCTCAACTCGGAGGCCGAGCTGGCCGCCGTGCTCGGTCACGAAATCGGCCACGTCACCGCGCGCCACAGCGTGCGCCAAATGAGCGCAGAGCAAGGCGCGAACATCGGTATTACCATCGCATCGATTTTCGTGCCGGGCTTGCGCAATCAGGCGGCTGGCAACCTGACCAACATCGCGACCGGGGCATTGCTGTCGGGTTACGGACGCGATCACGAACTGGAGGCCGATCGCCTCGGTGCGGAATATCTTGCGCGCACCGGCTACTCACCGCAGGCGATGATCAGCGTGATTGGTGTGCTCAAGAATCAGGAGACGTTTGACGCACAACTGGCGCGCGAAGAGAATCGTCCGCCGCGCGCCTATCACGCACTGTTCGCCTCGCATCCGGACAACGACACGCGTTTGAAAGAAGTCATCGCGGAGGCAACGCGCGCGGCAGCGGCCAAGCCGGGCGCCCAAGGCACCCAGAGTTCCGGGAGCACCGCGGGGCGTGCGGTCACTGCCGTAAGCCCGGACGGCAACCGCGATGCGTTCCTCGCCCATCTCGACGGTGCGATATTTGCCGACAATCTGTCCCAAGGCGTGGTGCGCAACAATACCTTTCGCCATGCCGAGCTGGGGCTGGTGATGCAGTTCGCCCCCGACTGGCGTGTACAGAACCGCCCCGACCGTCTGCGCGCCACCGCGCCTGGCGGTGAGGCCACCATCGACATCTTGCTCGAAACACCAGCCAAGGGCGCGACGCCGCACGACACCCTGCGCCGCAAAATCACCATCGAAGGAGTCGCCGATACGGCGCCAGTCAATGGGCATCCTGCCGCCATCGCCAACGTGCGTGGCGCCAACGTGCGTGCCGGGGTAATCTTCGCCGGCGATGCCGCGAGCAGCGGTGCGCCGGTCAAGGCCTTTGTCCTCGTCGGGCAGGCCAAAACATCCCAGCAGTTGGCACGGCACACCGCGGCGATCGACAGTACATTCAAGAGCATGCGCGCGTTCGTCGATGCCGATCGCGCAGCGTCCGAGCCGCTGCGCATCCGCATCATCAGCGCAACGGCGGCAACGCGCTACGCCGAACTCGCCAGGCGCTCACCCCTCGGCCGTACCGCCGAATCGCAACTGCGATTGATGAATGCGCAATATCCTTCGGGAGAACCAGTGGCAGGGCAAAAGCTCAAGGTGATCGAGTGAGGCTGTTCTGGCAGCGTCTGACAGCGACAGCCCCCGGCACCACAGGTGGTACGCCGGGTAGGCCGGGTATGTTGGGTACGCC
>JANLTL010000343.1:0-4786 GCA_031362905.1 Burkholderiales bacterium
GCCCCTGACCTGCGCCACACCGCTGATCTACGCGGAAGAGCTGGGGCTGTTCGGGCGCCAGGGCCTCGATGTCAAGCTGCAAAAGATCGCCGGGGTCGCGCTGATCCGCGACAAGATGATCAACGGTGAACTCGATTTTTCGCAACAGGTGATGCCGGTCGCGCTCACCATGAGCGCGGGAGTCGGCTCCGCCAAGGTGCCGACCCGTGTGTTGACCATCCTCAACCAGCACGGCAACTTCCTGGTGCTGGCGATGAAGCACAAGGACAACCGCAACCCGAAAAACTGGAAGGGTTTCAAGTTCGCGATTCCGTTCGATACCTCGCATCAGGCGATGCAGTTGCGCTACTACCTGGCCGAGAACGGGCTCGACCCGGACAAGGACGTGACCTTTCGCGTGGTCCCGCCGACCGAGTATGTATCGAACCTGCGCACCGGCAATGTGGACGGATTTTTCGGCGGCGAGCCGGGCGGGCAACGTGCCGTGTATGAGGGCGCCGGATTCATTCACCTGCTGTCGGCGGAAATCTGGAGGGGCCATCCGTGCTGTTCGATCACCGGCACCGAGGCCTTCATCAAGCAGCACCCGAACACCTTCCTGGCCTTCTTTCGCGGTGTGATCGGCGCTGGCCTGCACGTATCGGATGCAAAGAATCGCGCCGGCATGGCCAAGGTGCTGGCCCAACCGAAATACCTGAACCAGCCCGAAACGGTGGTCGACCAGGTCATCACCGGCAAGTACGCCGACGGCCTGGGCAATATCAAGAACGTTCCGGACCGTGTCGAGTTTCAGCCCTACCCGCATTACTCGATGGCGGTGTGGATGCTGACGCAGTTGCGGCGCTGGAATATGCTCAAAGAGGATATCGATTACAAGAAACTGGCTGAGCAAGTCATGCTGGCCACCGATGCCAAGCGACTGATGGCCGACTATGGAAACCAGGCACCGGTGCCGGGATTCCGCAAAGAAACCATCCTGGGCAAGGAGTTCGATTCCAGTCGCCCCGAGGAGTACCTCAAGCGCGTGAAGGCCAAGGCCTGACACCATGCGCGGCATCTTCGACCGGCCGTGGGTACTGTCGCTGCTGTTGTTTGCAGGGTTTGTCCTGGCCTGGCATCTGGCCACGGGGTCAAGTCAGGGTGCACCGACGGCGGCCGATACCGAATACGCCAAGATGGTCGGTCAAGGCGGCGCGGCAAAACAATCGGCAATGCCGACTCCGGCAGACGTGGTGCGGCGCGGCGCAGAATTGCTGTCCCAGGCATTTGACCGTAACGGCAGCAATGATCTGGGCATCGGCTGGCATCTGCTGCATTCGCTGGCGCGGGTGCTGGGAGGGTTCGGCATCGCCGTGGCGGTGGCAGTACCGCTCGGGTTCGCCATCGGCCTGGTACCCAAGCTCTACGCTGCGCTCAATCCCTTCATCCAGGTGCTCAAGCCGGTGTCGCCATTGGCCTGGATGCCCCTGGCCCTGTACACGCTCAAGGACAGCGGCGCCTCGGCGATATTCATGATCTTCATCTGCTCGGTATGGCCGCTGCTGATCAATACCGCCTTCGGTGTATCGGCTGTCAGGCAGGACTGGCTGAACGTATCGCGTGTGCTCGGCCTGAGTGTCTGGACGCGGATTCGCCACATCGTTTTTCCGGCAGCGGTGCCGATGATCTTCACGGGCATGCGCATTTCGATCGGCACCGCCTGGTTCGTGATCGTCGCCGCAGAGATGGTGGTCGGCCAGTCGGGCATCGGCTATTTCATCTGGAACGAGTGGAACAACCTGCAGATCTCGAGCATGATCACGGCGATTGTGATTATCGGGCTGGTCGGATTGGGGCTGGACGTGTTGCTGGTGCAAATGACGCGCCTGCTGGCCTTTCAGGAATGAGGGTCGCATGAGTTCCGGGTTGCAGGTCAAAGCGGTGTCGGTGGTTTTCAACACCAAGAAGGGGCCGTTCCACGCCATCGACTCGGTCAATCTTGACGTTGCACCGGGCGAGTTTGTCTGCCTGATCGGCCATTCTGGTTGCGGCAAGAGCACGCTGCTCAATCTGATTGCCGGCTTGACTCTACCCACCGGAGGTGAGGTCTATTGCGACAGCCGCCTGGTGGCCGGTCCTGGCCCGGATCGCGGGGTGGTGTTCCAACAGCACTCCCTGCTTCCCTGGATGACCTGCTTTGAGAATGTGCATCTGGGTGTGCGACGCGTATTTGGTGCGCGAGAGGACGCCGCCGCGCTGCGGCACCGCACCGAATATGCGTTGAACATGGTTCACCTGGAAGATGCTGCGGCAAAGTACCCGTTTGAAATATCCGGCGGCATGAAGCAGCGGGTCGGCATCGCGCGAGCGCTGGCGATCGAGCCGCGCGTGCTGTTGCTGGACGAACCTTTCGGGGCACTCGATGCGCTTACCCGCGCCGCCTTGCAGGACGAACTGATGCGCATCGTCGAGCAAACCCACCCGACTGTCGTGATGGTGACGCATGACGTCGATGAAGCGATCCTGCTCGCTGACCGGGTGATCATGATGACCAACGGGCCGAAGGCGTCGATCGGAGACGACCTGCGCATCAAGCTTGCGCGACCGCGCGATCGCGTCGCGCTGGCCAGCGACGCCCAGTTTGCGGTTTATCGAAAGCGGTTGCTGGAGTTTCTTTTCCTCAAGCAGCGCGTACCCGAACCTGCCACCAGCTAGCGCGTGTGCGCGGCCCACAGCGCAAATGCCGGAACTGATCATGCCCTCTGTCTGAATCATCGAATCTGTCAGGGCAGATCGAGAAGGATGAAGAGCCGGCAAGCCACAAAGAGGCCGGGAAAATTTCAGTCCGAATGACGTTTCCTGGATAGCGGAACGCAAAACGGATAGACGCATGCTGCGCGGTGTAAGACCATGAGACCGGCAACGTACCTGGCGCCATCAACACATGGGCACCAAGCGCCTCTTGCCTTCTCTGTCCGTCCGTTCATTCATCCAAATTCTTGCAAGGAACCATCGTGTCCCAACTCACTGCTCCTCCCGTATCTCTTTTGGACATCTATACAGGCGACCAGATTCTTCCCTTGTATTCCACCAGTGTGACTGTCTCCGGTGGGGAAGCCGGGCATGCCCGTGCTTCAGGCCATGCCCGCTCGGAAGATGGCGCACTCGATCTTGCGTTGCGGCTGCCAAAGCAGTTAGGCGGTCCAGGCGGTGGGACCAACCCGGAACAGTTGTTCGCCGCCGGGTATGCGGCCTGCTTTCATGGAGCAATGGTGCTGGTAGCGGCAAAACGGAAAATCAAGCTGCCGGCAGACGTTCACATCAAAGTCGATGTCACCTTCGGCCGCGACCCCGAGGACGGCCTCTTTCTCCTGACGGCAAGGGTGGATGTCGGGCTGCCGTCGCTCGACAGCGCCGAGGCAGACGCATTGATCGCTGAAACGGAAGCAACCTGCCCCTATGCAAAGATGACCCGGCAAGGCATTGCTGCCACCGTCAGACGCGTGTAGGCAGCCTGCATTGGCGGTCGCGCGCCCGTCGTTTGCCGCTACGCGGCTGCAATCCCTTTCTGTGCACCGGGCAAGCCGGAGACTTTGGCAGCTGCCGCCTTCAACGCGGATCGGTTGATGGCAACATCGGGCGTCACCCGGCATGGCAAGCGGGTGCGGTTCTACTCGACGGTGGACCTTTCATTCATTTGGGCGTCACGAACACCACCCGCTCCCGGCAACGCATGCTCCAAACTTCAATCGAAAGCTCTTATGTCCGTCAACCAGCACAAAGATCTCCTCGCGCATGTTTTCGCTGAAACCGCCAAAGGCAATGGCCGCCCTTTTGTCGAGGCCCTGTCCGGCGAAATTGCCTGGACCATCAAGGGCTCAACCCCTTGGTCAAAGACATACAAGGGCAAGCGCGTTGTCTTGAAGGACCTCCTTGGCCCGCTAGCTGCCCAGCTGGCTGGCGAGAACACAATCACCGCGTTCCGCTTCGTCAGCGAAGGCGACGTTGTCGTCGTTGAGGGCCAAGGGCACAACCGAACCAAAACCGGAAAAGACTACGCCAATACGTACTGCTGGGTGTTCCGCTTTGCAGCCGGGAAGGTCATCGAACTCACCGAGTACGCCGACACGGCTCTTATCGAGTCAGCTCTTGAGGCGCCAATTACTGAACTCAATGCGCGGAACCCCCAGTGACGCTAACCCCGTCAACGCTGTTGCGCCCGGCGGCATGGTGCGTGAACGCGAAGTCGCCGAAGCCCGAATGAAGGAGATCAAACGTGCAAACCCATGATCAATTGGTAAAGAAGCTTATGCGCCGCCCTGGTGTACGCGCTGAGGTTGACCGGATTGAGCGAGACGAGACGGTTCTATTCGACGCCTTGCTCAAGGCGCGCCAGGAGGCCTGTCTCACGCCGGCGCTCACGCCGGATCGAACTTCAGCAGCAGATGCAGCAAGGCGATCAGAGGCTTGCGGTTCGGAGGCAAAAACCCAAAGGGTGCATCGCGCTCAAGTCCATTCCATGCGGCTGTTAGGGCCGCATGGCCGAAAACCTGCACCCACCAAGGCTTTCCGGCCATCCGTCTTTCAGGAGTCCGCCACCTTCAGCACCAGCTTGCCGAAGTTTTTGCCTTCGAACAGCATGTTGAGGGTTTCCGGAAAGGTGTTCAGGCCTTCGACGATGTCTTCGCGCGACTTGAACTTGCCTTCCTGCATCCACTGCGCGATCTGTTTGATGCCCTCGGCGTAGCGGTCGGCCCAGTCGAACACCACGATGCCTTCCATGCGCGCACGGTTCACCAGCAGCGAG
>JANLTL010000350.1:0-2195 GCA_031362905.1 Burkholderiales bacterium
GGAGCGCAGAGGCGGCTACGACGGGCACAGCGGGGTCTAGCACGAGCGGCATGGTCACCAGAACCGGGGCAATGCGGGCACACCTGAAAGTGGCGGCACCGCAACAAGGGATGCGTTAATGTATACGTTAATGTGCGCACATGTCAAGTACCAAGCCGAAAGCACGGCGCCATCGCAGCGCGGCCCGCCGCGGGACCGCGGGGCCGGGAGTCAATTCGTCGGGGGGTCACTGCCCGCAGCGCGGGCGGAGATCAGGCTGGCTGCTGAAGGAAGCGAATCAGGGATTCAGCCGACCCCAGGTTGGTGGCCAGCGGGACGTTATGCACGTCGCACACTCGCAGCAAGGCCGTGACATCCGGTTCGTGTGGTTGGGCGGTAAGCGGGTCGCGCAAGAAAAACACCGCAGCGATGCGCTCCTCGGCAATCCGCGCGCCGATTTGCTGGTCGCCTCCGAGCGGGCCGGACAACATGCATTCGACCGTCAAACCGAGTTCGGTAGCCAGCAGCTTGCCCGTGGTGGCCGTGGCCACCAGCGGATAGCCAACCAGGACGGCACGATGCCGACGTACAAACTCCAGCATGGTCGATTTCTGCTTGTCGTGCGCAATCAGTGCTACGGCGCGTAGGCTCATACGCCTTCTTTCATCCATGCCAGCCCATCACTGGTCTTAGCCCTGGGCCGGTATTCGCCCGACACCCAGCCGTCGTAACCCATCTCGTCGATCAGCTTGAACAGGTAAGGGTGGTTGATCTCGCCGATGTCGGGTTCGTTGCGGTCCGGCACGCCGGCGATCTGAATGTGGCCGACGCCCTTGAAATACTGCTTGAGCTTCATTGCCAGGTCGCCTTCGACGATCTGGCAATGGTAGAAGTCCATCTGCACCATCACGCGTACGCTGCCCACCGCTGTGGCCACCTCGGCGCAGATCGCATGCGCTTCATCCTGTCGATTGAGGAAAAAGCCGGGTATGTCGCGCGTGTTGATCGGCTCGATCACGAAGATCAAATCGCGCCCCGCAATCTGCTGCGCGGCCCAGGTGAGGTTTTTGACGTAGGTGGCGCGATGCTCTTCGCGTGTGCGGCCCGGCTGCATCAGCCCGGCCATCACATGCAGGCGCTTGTTGCCAAGCACCGCCTGATAAGTCAGCGCCTTCTCGAACACCGCCTTGAACTCGTCTTCACGCCCCGGTAGCGACCCCATGCCGCGCTCGCCCTTGGCCCAGTCGCCCGGCGGGCAGTTGAACAAGACCAGCGTGAGCTTGTGCTGGTCGAGGCGCGCCTTGATGTCGGCTGCCGAGAAATCGTAGGGAAACAAAAACTCCACACCTTTGAAACCATCTTTGGCGGCAGCGCCAAAGCGGTCAAGGAATTCGTGCTCCTGATACATCATCGAGAGGTTGGCGGCAAACTTGGGCATATCAACATCCTTCAAAAAAACCGGAGCCGCATCGGCTCCGGCGCGGTCAGTAGATCAAACCATCAAACCATCAAAACAGCTGCCACGGCGCCGCTTCAAATGTGAACGCGTCGCCATTCTTGCGCAGGCGCCCAATGCCGGGGAAAGGCAAGTGCACAGCGGCAATCGGCGTGCCTTCAGCGGCCACGGTATCAAAAATCGACTTGCGCGCACTGCGCGCCTTGGCCGGGTCCCAATCGAAGGCCACGGTGATTTCGGGACGCGGGAACTGTACCGGCGCGACGTGCATGGTGTCGCCAATTGCCAACAGGCGTGCCGTGCCCGACTGCACCATGAAGCAGCTGTGGCCCGGCGTATGGCCGGCAGCGTCCACCGACCTGATGCCGGGGGTCAACTCCTCGCCCAGATTGAAGGCCTTGAGACTGGCGCCGTAAGCAGCAATCGCGCGCTTGGCGGGCATCCAGCGCCCGCGCTGGTTCTCGGGGGCCTTGGCTTCTTCGGCGGCACTGCCCCAATAGTCGAGGTCGGCCTTGGCGATACGCAATGTCGCGTTGGGGAACATCTTGCCGCCTTCGGGCGTCACGGCGCCATGCAAATGGTCACCATGGCAATGGGTGATGTAAACCTCGTCGATCTGCTCCGGTGTGAGCCCGGCGGCGGCCAGGCACTGCGGCAGGCGGCCGGCGGTGGGGCCAAGCATCTTGGCGCCACCTGCGTCGAGCAGCAATCGCGCGCTTGGCGGGCATCCAGCGCCCGCGCTGGTTCTCGGGGGCCTTGG
>JANLTL010000356.1:0-3298 GCA_031362905.1 Burkholderiales bacterium
GGTTGCAGAAGCGAAGCGGGTGGCCGGCGTGGTAGACGATTGGCTTGCGCACTTCAAGGCGGCGGGTGTCGGGCCCAATACCATCGACAGCCTGGCCGGCCAGATTGACCGGCCAGCATTGCGTGACCAGCGGCGCATGCTTGCCGCGCACTGACCATGATGCGGTGACCGTGGGTGACCGTGGGTGACGTGGGCAGCCTTGCAGACGCAGCGTGCGCCCACTGGTGCATTTGTATAATGCCCAGCGTGCGCTTGTTTTTTGATCTGGTTCAATGCCGGTTCAGCGCAGAGCCTGATGGCAACGCAATCACTGGTTCGACTTACCCCATTTTTGTTTCCCGCCACCCCAAAACAACATGAACCCCACCATCGTGCCGCACGTGCTGTGTGGTGGTTTTGGCACCCGCCTCTGGCCGATGAGCCGCGAGGCCTTTCCAAAACAATTTGTGCCGCTGATCAACGGGCGCAGCCTGCTGGCGTGCACATTGGAGCGGGCCGCTCTGCTGGGGGAGCGCCTGGTGTGCATCGGCAATGCCGAGCATCGCTTTCTGGTCGACGCTGCCTTTGACGAGATCAACGCGCCGGTGCTCCAGCAGATTCTTGAGCCGCTGGCGCGCAACACCGCTGCCGCCATGGCCTGCGCTGCACTGTTGGCCGCAGCCGATGATCTGCTGCTGTTTTTGCCGGCCGATCATTACATCCCCGATGCGCAAGCCTTTGCCGGCACGATCCGTTCCGGGGTACCGGCAGCGCAGGCGGGTTGTGTCGTGACCTTCGGGGTGACGCCAAGCTTCCCCAGCACCGCCTATGGTTATATCGAGCAGGGTGCAGCGCTGCCTGGCATGCCCGGTGCGCTGGTGGCGCGTTTTGTTGAGAAACCGGATCTGGAAACGGCGCAGCGCTTGTTGCTGGCCGGTGGCCATGTGTGGAACGCGGGCATTTTTCTGGTGCGGGCGCAAACGCTGCTTGCAGCGCTGGAGACCCATGCGCCCGATATTCTTCAGGCTTGCCGCGCGGCGTGCGCAGAGGCAACCCACCCTTTTGGGCATACGCTATTGCACCAGCCGGCGCTGGAAGCATGCCGCAGCGAATCGATCGACTATGCAGTGCTCGAAAAGCACGACCGTGTCGCCGTGCTGCCATTTGCGGGTGCCTGGAGTGATGTCGGCAGCTGGAATGCCATTGCCGAAATGACGCCCGCCGACGCCAACGGCAACCGGCTGGTCGGCCAGGCCCACGCCTTTGACAGCCGCAATGTGTTCATCCGCGCCCAGGACGCAGCGTCCGCCGCGCGCCCCGTCGTGGCACTCGGCTTGCAGGATATCGTCATCATCGATACGCCGGACGCGCTTCTGGTGGCACATCAGAGCCACGCCGAGCAGGTCAAGCAGGTGGTGCAGCAGCTGCGGCTCGACGGTTCAGCGCAAACCGTGCAACACCGCAAGGTGGCGCGCCCCTGGGGCTTCTACGATGGGGTCGATGCCGGCCCGCGCCATCAGGTCAAGCGCATCACCGTCAAGCCGGGCCAGAAGCTGAGCCTGCAACTGCATCATCACCGTGCCGAGCACTGGGTAGTGGTGCGTGGCACGGCACGCGTGACACGCGGTGAGGAAGAACTGTTGCTGACCGAGAATCAGTCTACGTATATTCCGCTGGGCGTCAAGCACCGGCTGGAAAATCCCGGCAAGACCGATCTCGAAATCATCGAAGTGCAGTCAGGCAGTTACCTTGGGGAAGACGATATCGTGCGTTTTGAAGATACTTACGGGCGCGTTCCCACATGAGTACAGGGCAAAAGATTTACGTGGCCGGCCACCGCGGCATGGCAGGTGCCGCGATCGTGCGTGCGCTGCAACGGCGCGGCATGACCGATCTCGTGTTGCGCACCCATGCGGAGCTGGAGCTGACCGATCAGCAGGCAGTACGCGCTTTCTTAGCGGCTGAACGCCCCGCCCAGGTGGTGATGGCGGCAGCCAAGGTTGGCGGCATCCACGCCAACAATAGCCTTCCCGCCGAATTCATTTACCAGAATCTGATGGTGGAAGCCAATTTGATTCACGAGGCATGGGCGAGCGGCGTAAAGCGCCTGCTGTTTCTGGGTTCCAGTTGCATTTACCCGCGCCTGGCGCCGCAGCCGATGGCCGAATCGGCCTTGCTCACAGGCACGCTCGAGCCCACCAACGAGCCCTACGCCATTGCGAAAATCGCCGGCATCAAACTGTGCGAGAGCTACAACCGCCAGTACGGCGCCTCGCACGGCATCGACTATCGCAGCCTCATGCCCACCAACTTGTATGGCCCCGGCGACAACTACCACCCGGAGCACAGTCACGTGATTCCGGGGCTGATCCGCCGCTTTCATGAAGCCAAAGTCAGTGGCGCCGCGCAGGTGGCGATTTGGGGGTCGGGGTCACCGCGCCGCGAGTTTTTGCATGTGGATGACATGGCCGAAGCCGCGGTGCATGTCTTGCGCCTGGACCCGGCAATTTATCAGGCACACACACAGCCGATGCATAGCCACATCAACGCGGGCTGCGGCAACGACGTAAGCATCGGCGAGCTGGCCCATCTCATCGCCAAGGTGACCGGCTATCAGGGTGCGATTACGTTTGACCACAGCAAGCCGGACGGCGCGCCCAGAAAATTGCTCGACAGCAGCCTGCTTGAGCGCTTGGGCTGGCGGCCGCAGATTGCGCTCGAACCGGGCTTGCGCCAGGCGTACGCCGATTTTCTGGCCGGGCACCGGGAATAACCAACGAGGGATGCCAATGCACACCAATATTGTTGAATGTCTTGAATGCTTGCTCACACCGGATGTACGCGCCGGGAACTGCACCCCTGCCAGAGGCCTGCCTCGTCATGGCTAATGCGATTTCGAATACGGCAGACGGCAGCGGCGCAGGCGGCAGCAGTTCACCCAAAGTCGCCCTGATCACCGGCATCACCGGGCAGGACGGCTCGTACCTCGCCGAGTTCCTGCTCGACAAGGGCTATGTGGTACACGGCATCAAGCGCCGTTCCAGCCTGTTCAATACCCAGCGCGTGGATCACATTTACGAAGATCCGCATGTCGATAACGCGCGCTTCCGCCTGCACTATGGCGACCTTTCTGATGCGAGCAACCTGACGCGCATCGTCCAGGAAACGCAGCCCGACGAAATTTATAACCTGGGCGCGCAGAGCCATGTGGCGGTCAGCTTTGAAAGCCCCGAATACACAGCAGATGTCGTCGGCATCGGCACCCTGCGCCTGCTGGAGTAGATCCGAATCCTCGGGTTGGAAAAGAAGACCCGGTTTT
>JANLTL010000366.1:0-6799 GCA_031362905.1 Burkholderiales bacterium
ACAGGCCTTGATCGATGCCACCCGCGCCGTGATCGCCAGCCAGGAGCAGGCCGGTGTTGATGTGGTCTGCGACGGCGAGCTGTACCGCTTCGACATCAACCACCCCGAGACCAACGGCATGATCGAATACTTCGTGCGGCCGATGGACGGCGTGGGATTTCGCATGAGTTTCGAGGAACGGCTCGCCTACCGGCGTGCCGAGGGCACGCGTTTTCGCACCCGTCCGCCCGGCGTGGTCGAAGGCCCGCTCGGCAGTGGCACGCTCGATCTGCCGCTGGCCTGCCAGCGCGCGTCGGTGCTGGCCACCAAGCCGTTCAAGTTCACCGTGACCGGCCCGCACATGCTGGCCAAGATGCTGATGAACAAGCATTACAAGGACACGCCGGCCCTGGCACACGCGCTCGGCGAAGTGCTGGCCGAACAGGTGCGGAATGTCGAAGCCGACATCATCCAGCTCGACGAAGCCAACCTGCCGGGCGCACCGGACGAATGGGAGTGGGCCGCGTCGTCACTCAATCTGGTGCTCGATGCCGTCAAGACCGTGCCGGCGGTGCACCTGTGCTTCGGCAACTACGGCGGGCAAAGCATCCAGAAAGGCGGCTGGAAGAGCCTGATCAAGTACCTCAATGCCCTGCATGTCGACCATGTGGTGATGGAATGCGCCCATCGCCCGGTCGAAGAACTAGAGGTGTTCCGCGACCTCGACCCCAAGATCGGCTTCGGCCTTGGCGTAATCGACATCAAGAAGACCGAAGCCGAATCGGCCGACCACATCGCACGCGCGATCGAGCTCGCCGAGAAGACGCTCGGTACCGGACGCGTCAAATACATCCACCCGGATTGCGGCTTCTGGATGTTGAAGCGCGGCATTGCAGATGCGAAGATCGCAGCACTCGCCAAAGGCCGCGATCTGTTCGAGGGCATCAAACACTGATCTGGCGGGGAACCAGGGGCACGCCAAGGACGCCGGAAACGCCAGACTGCGGCTAAGCCCCGGTGAATGCCGGGTCGCGCCGCGCGGCCATGGCGGCGACCCCCTCCTTGAAGTCAGCCGTCTTGAAGTGTGCGTTCTGCTCGACGCTCTCGTGCGCCACCGCGAGGCGGATGGCTTCGACCAGCCCTTGACGCAGGGTGGCACGCGTCGATACCAGCGCAATCGGGGCAGACAGCGCAATCTCGGTGGCGAGCCGGATCGCTTCCACGCGCACCTCGGCTTGCGCCACCAGCAGATCGGCCATCCCCATGGCGACCGCCTCCTCGCCGCCAATGCGCCGGCCGGTGTAGAACATCAGCGCCGCCTTCTGCGGGCCGACCAGGCGAGGCAGCGTCACGGTCAGGCCGAAGCCGGGATGAAAGCCCAGGCGATTGAAGTTGGCAGAGAAGCGCGCCTCGGCGCAGGTCACCCGAAAATCCGGCAGCAACGCGAGGCCGAGGCCGCCGCCGATGGCGGCGCCGTGGATCGCACCAACCACCGGCTTGGCGCAGGCGACCATGCGCAGCGCCTCGTCGTAGATCGGATTGACCCGGCGCGGACTGTCGGTGTCGCGGCTGCGTTTCGGGTCGCCGAAATTGGCGCCGGCGCAAAATGACTTGCCCTGTGCGCACAGGACAATGCTGCGGCAGGCGGGGTCGGTATCGAGCGCTTCAAACGCATCGGCGAGCTGAC
This sequence comes from Burkholderiales bacterium, assembly GCA_031362905.1. Lineage (GTDB taxonomy): Bacteria > Pseudomonadota > Gammaproteobacteria > Burkholderiales > JAEUOS01 > CANJDH01. The sequence goes on from JANLTL010000366.1 coordinate 1,667, forward strand.
GGATCATCTCGAGATCAAAAAAATTGTGCGGTGGGCGGCAGATTTCGACCACGGCCACATGCCCCTCAAAGCTGACCTGAACGATGCTGGCGGTGTCTGTCACGATCTGCCTCCTGTGTCAAAGTGCCGGCTCGTGATGGCGGGCCAGAATCCGCCTGAACCTGCCGCAATCGCCGCTTCGCCGAGGCGCTGTGCCCACCAGGCATCGGCGCCGTAGGCTTCGCGCCAGGCCCATAGCCGGCGCGTCGCGAAGTTCAGTGAATGCTCATAGGTGAAGCCGATCGCGCCGTGCACCTGGTGCGCGATCGAGGCCGCGCGCGTGGCCGCTTCGCCACTACGTACCTTGGCGACCGCCGCGCTGAAACGGGTGGCGGTGCAATCCTGGGTTGCCGTATCGGGGGCGTCTGCACAGGCCACAATGGTGGCAACGCGCGCGGCGGCCACCTCACCGGCCATCAAGGCGAGCGATTGCTGGATCGCCTGGTTCTTGCCGATCGGACGGCCAAACTGCACCCGGTCGTTGGCGTATTGCACCGATTGCTCGAGCAGCCATTCCATGGCGCCGACCATCATGGCGCTGGCCGCAATCGCGCCAAGGGTGCGCACCGGTTCCTGCAAAGCCGGCAGAGGGTTGGGCGCATGCGCGAGGCAAGCTGCGCCCTCGAAGCGGACGTCACCCGATGGCTCGCCTGCCGTGTTGACGCGTGGCGTGATATGCACAGTCCCCGGCTGATGCAGGTCGACCAGGGCGATGCGGCCATCCGTAAGCGACACCAGCACCCAGCGGCACGAGCCGGCCCAGGCAACTCGCACGCTGCTGCCGGTCAGGCGCAGGCCTGTGCCAGCCGCGGCGGCAATGGTGTCGCGGCCTGCTTCGATGATGGTGATCGGCCCCTCAGGAACGTCAAGACCGGCGAGCGACAGCAACTGTGCAGCGATCATGGTTTCGGCAAGCGGCAAAGGCGCCTGCCAGTAGCCGAGGCCGCGCAGGATCGGATAGGCCTCGCTCCAGCTCGCGCCAATGCCTCCCGAGGATTCGGACGCCAGCGCCAGCGTCAGGCCCTGGTCTGCCGACAATTGCCACAGCTTCTGCGGCCAGGTACCGGCCTCGAATTGTTCCAGCAGAGCGCGGTCAACGTTTTGCGCGAACAGCCGTGCTGCGCTTTGTTCGATCATCGATGCACTCATCTGAGCCCCAATCCCTTGGCAATAATGCCGCGCAAAATTTCACGGGTGCCGCCGCGCAGCGAGAACGACGGCACGGCACGCGCGGTATACGACAGCGCGTGGGCCAGCGCAGAGCCCGGCGGCGCGACGCCGCCGAACAGGTCGTGCGCGATGTCGGGCATCGCCTGCTCGACCAGCGCGCCCTGGTCCTTCACCAGGGCTGCCGCCAGCGCCGGGTTTTCACCGCGCGCGAGCATGCCCGATACGCCCAGCGACATTTGCCGCAGCGTCGCGTAACTGGCGGTGATACGGCCCAGCGCCACGGTATGGCGCGTCTCTTTCGTATCGGCCGCATCGAGCATTTCGAGCAGCAACTGCGAACTGCTCAGATACCGTTCCGGTCCGCTGCGCTCGAAAGCAAGTTCACCCGACACCTGGCTCCAGCCGTCACCCTCGACGCCGATCAGGTGTTCGTGCGGCACCAGCACATCATCGAATGTCACCTCGTTGAAATCGTGCTCACCCAGTTGATTGATGATCGGGCGCACCGTCAGCCCCGGGGTCTTCATGTCGACCAGCAGTTGCGACAAGCCCGCGTGACGCAGTTCGCCCTGCGTGCCGGTGCGCACCAGCGCGATCATGTAATGGGCACGATGGGCGCCGGAGGTCCAGACCTTGCGGCCGTTGACGACCCAGCCGGCTTCGGTGTGCACGGCGCGGGTGCGCACCGAGGCCAGGTCGGAGCCGGTATCGGGTTCGCTCATGCCGATGCAAAAGTAGGTCTCGCCGCGCGCAATCGAAGGCACGATGCGTGGTGCCAGCACCTCGGGCGAGAGGCGCATCAGCAGCAGCGCGCTTTGGCGTTCGGCTACCCAATGGGCGCCCACTGGCGCTCCCGCCGCCAGCATCTCCTCCATCACCACGTAGCGCTCGAGCAGCGAGCGTTCGTGCCCGCCGTAGCGCTTGGGCCAGGTCATGCCGATCCAGCCGCGTGCGCCAAGCCGTTTGCTGAACGCCGGGTCGGCACCGGACCAATTGCGTACCCGCTTGGCAGCCGGGTACCCGGCCAGCGTTTCGGCAATGAAGGTGCGCACCTCGGTCCGCAATACCTCGCACGCAGGCGGCAGGGTGCAGGGGTCGATCGTGACGGTTTGCATCGGGTAATCTCCAAAAACGCTTGCTTCAATTCTTGCTGCAATCTTGCGTGGCCCACCACGCTGGCGCGTTACCGGTGCTGATCGAGCGACATCACCTGTGCTAGCCTCGGCGCCGCACCAAACATTGCAGCGCCAAGTTTAAGCTGACCCGACCCCATGGCATCGAGCCAACCGAATCAGCCTCCGAATCAGTCTTCCATACAGCCTCCCATGCAGCCTACCAATCAGCCTCCCCCAAGCGGCCCGCTCGCCGGTGTGCGCGTCCTCGACCTGACTTCGGTGGTGCTCGGACCGCTGGCTACCCAGATACTCGGCGATTTCGGCGCCGACGTGATCAAGGTCGAGAGCCTCGAAGGCGACCTGATACGCGCCAACGGGGTGTCGCTGCACAAGGGCATGAGTTCGATTTTCCTGGCGATCAATCGCAACAAGCGCTCGGTGGCCATCGACCTCAAATGCGCCGCCGGTCTGGACGCGATGAAAAAACTGGTGGCCGGGGTCGATGTCGTGGTGCACAACATGCGCGTCGCCGCGATCGAGCGCCTCGGCCTGGGCTATGCGGCAGTGGCTGCGATCAACCCGAAGGTGGTGTATTGCGTGGCCACCGGTTTCGGGCAGGAGGGCCCCGATGCCCACCGCCCCGCCTTCGATGACGTGATTCAGGCGGCCTGCGGCCTGGCTGCATTGATCGGCCACGAGCGCGCCGTGCCCGACTACGTGCCGGCGCTGATCGCCGACAAGACCACCGGCATGGCGGTCGTCAACGCGGTACTGGCCGCGTTGTTCCACCGCGAGCGCAGCGGACAGGGGCAGTATGTCGAAGTGCCGATGCTCGAAACCATGGTGGCGTTCACGCTGGCCGAGCATCTTGGTGGCCTCACTTTCGATCCCCCTCCCGCGAAGGCAGGCTATGCGCGCCTGCTCGCCGGCGGGCGCAAGCCGGCGCCGACGCGCGACGGCCATGTCGCCATGCTGCCCTACACGGCCGCGCATTGGGTCGCGTTATTCAGCGCTGTCGGCCGCGATGATCTGGCGCAAAAATACAATATTGAAGACCGCCAGGAGCGTAATGCGCGCATCACCGAGTTGTACGAAGACTTGATCGGCGTGACGCGCGAGATGAGCACGCTTGAGTGCCTGGCCTTGTGCGACAGACTTGACATACCCGCCACGCGCATTTACGCCCTCGATGAGTTGCCCTCACACCCGCACCTGAAGGCGGTCGGGCTGTTCGAGCCGCTCGCGCACCCGACTGAAGGCGCCACCGTCACGATCCGGCCGCCGACCCTGTTTGCGCGCACCCCCGCTGCCGTGCGCCTGCCGGCGCCGCAACTCGGGCAGCACACGTTTGAATGCCTCGGCGAAGCGGGCATCGACCGCGCGACCCTCGAGCAGTTGCACGCCGACCAGGTGATCCTGCAATCGGCGTGACGGCGTAAACGGCGCACAATAGAGCGCCTGCGCAGAGCAACACGCAAGGGCAGTCCGGTGCCGGAAAACATACCAGGAGAGCGATGCGATGAAAAGCCTGCTTGTGGCCATTGTGGCCAGCCTGATCGGATGGGCATCTGCTGCCGCCTACGGCCAGGCGGCACACTACCCGTCCAAGCCGATCCGGATCATGGTGCCGTTCAACGCCGGCAGCGGTGCCGACACCAGCTCGCGGTTTTACGGCGATCTGCTCTCCAAGCTGTTCGGGCAGGCTGTGGTCGTCGAAAACCGGCCCGGCGGCAGCGGCATTCTCGCGGTGCAGGCGGTGAAGAATGCGCCGGCCGACGGCTACACGATTCTGATGGCAACTAATTCACCGATGACGGTGAATGCGGTGGTGATGAAAAACCTGCCTTACGATCCGATCAAGGACTTCCGGCCGGTGATCGGCGTGAGCAAGGCGGCGGTGGCCTTCATCGTGCGCGCCGATTCGCCCTACAAGACCATCAAGGATATGGTTGATGCGACCAAGAAAAGCGGCGTACCACTGGCGGTGGGCAATTATTCGGCGGGCTATGAGCTGATCGGCGCGTGGCTGGGCACGGTCACTGGCCTCGCAATCACGCCGATTCCCTACAAGGGTGGTGCGCTGATGATGACCGACATCATCGGCGGCCAGGTGGTCACCGGCGCAATAGACTTCGCCGGCGCCGCACCGCTGATCAAGGAGCGCCGCCTGCGCGCCCTTGCGATTACCTCCGACAAGCGCGACCCGGCGTTTCCCGATGTACCGACCATGAAGGAGAGCGGCTTTGCCGATTTCGAATCCTATGTCTGGGCTTCCTTCTTCGTGCGGTCGGACACCCCGGACGACGTGACGACCAAGCTCTATGAAGGCTTCAACAAGGCGATGACCAGCCCCGAGGCACGCGCCTATCAGGCGAATCAGCCGGCACAGGTGATGAACATCGGCCCGCAGGAATTGCGCGCGTTCGTGATTGCCGAACTGGAGCGCTTCAAAGGCGTGGCCAAGGCTGCGGGGATCGAACCGCGCTGAAGTTCCCTTACGACCTCTTAGGTTCCCTCACCATCCCTGACGCGATCGGCTATCGCTTGCCGGTGCCGCGCCCGGCGCGCAGGGCTTGCCAGTCAGCATCGCCCCATTCGAGCAGGTCTTCAGCGCCCGAGGTGCGCAGATGCGCGGCGCCATCGATGGCCACCGTTTCGCCCGAGATGTAGCCCGCCTCGTCACACACCAGATAGGCCGCCAGATTGGCCAGCTCGGCCGGGTTGCCGACACGCCCGGCGGGGATGCGTGCAGCGGGAGCGCGCGCGCGCCCGCGTTGTGCCGGCATCAATTGGGCGGTGGCGCCCGGTG
>JANLTL010000388.1:0-3814 GCA_031362905.1 Burkholderiales bacterium
GTCGCTCTCGGCCGAGAAATGCCACGAGTGGCTGCCGGTGCGACTTGTAGGGGTCGATCGCGATGACCTTGGCGCCGCGCCGTTTGGCTTCAGTCACGCGCGTCCACAGATGCACGCTCGACGTGATCGGGTTGGTGCCCCACAAGAGAATCAACTTCGCCTCATCGAAGCGCTCCATCTCCGGCCCCATGCTGGCGCCGAGCGTGAGGGCGATGCCTTCCTTGCCGGCGCTCGAACAAATGGTGCGATCGAGCAGGGAAGCGCCAAGCACGTGAAAAAAGCGCCGGTCGATCGAATTGGCCTGCACGATGCCCATGGTGCCGGCGTAGGAGAACGGCAGGATGGATTGCGGATTCTCCGCGGCGATGGCCTTGAACTTTGCCGCGATGGTATCGAGCGCCTCGTCCCAGCTGATGCGCTCGAATTGCGCAACGTCGGGCTTGCCCGCGCTGGGGCCTTTCGGATCAATCCGCTTTAACGGATACAGCACACGATCGGGCGCATACGTGCGCTCCAGATACTTCGACACCTTGTTGCACAGCACGCCGTGCGTAGTCGGGTGGTCCGGGTCGCCCCTGACCTCGGTCGCGCGGGCGCCGCGTACGCTGCCGTCAGGCATCGTCACTTCGCCCTCGACGGTGATCAACATGGCGCAGGTGTCGGGGCAATCGTGCGGGCAGGCTGCGCGCACGGTGCGAGTGGGCGCGTTGCTTCGGGTGATGGCGGGGTCAGGCGCGTTCATGTGCTTCCCTGGGTCTTGTCTGTTGAGTTGCCCTGCTGCAATTGCCGGTACTCGACCGACAGCTCATTCATGCGCTTGACGGTCTCGGCCTTTTTGGTGCCGATATCGTCGAGGCGCTTCTGGATCACGGTCAGATCGGATTGGCGCTGGCCGAGGAAGGGACCTTGATCAAAGCGCATCATCATGCGCAGCATGTTGGCCTGGTTGATGAGTGTCAGTTCGTCGAAATTGAGTGCGTTCAACTGTTGCTGCAGTTGCCGGTATTCAGCCACCATGCGGCCGGCACGCTGCGCGCGCTCGTCGGATGCCCCCTCGCCAGGAAGCGCGGGCAATGGTGCTGGAGACGGTCCCGGGGAAGGCAGCGCAGAGGGCCCGACGGGGGGATTCGCCGGTGCCGGATTGGCGCGTGCCAGCGGGCCAGCAGCCGCACCGGGAGCGGGCCTGACGGCACCATCGGCCTGTGACTGGCTCTGGGAGCCACTTTCCGGCGCACGCTGTTGTGACACATGGGCCGGCGTGGCAAGCACCAGGGCGATCGCGTCTTCCAGCGCCGGCACCACATCGGCGACACGGGATTTCTCGCCGCTTTGCGGACGCGCCAAACCATCTCGCACCCCGGGAATTTGTGCGGCGACCTTGTCGAGCATGTCGAGCACGTATTGCGACTTGATCGCATAGTTGACGTTTTGTGGAATGTCGCCAGTCTGGCGCGCCATCGCCTGCGCATCAAGCTTGGAAGCGACCACGCCCACCACGTTGCCGTCCATCGTGATCAGTGGCCCGCCCGAGTTGCCGGTCTGTACCGGTGCGCTGATCTGGAATACGCGCGGGTCGTTGTTGGCGCCACTGAAGCTGTTGACGATGCCGTCAGTCACTTTGGGCTCGATTCCCTGCTGATTGATATTGGGAAACCCCATGGTCACAATTGCCGCGCCGCGCCGCACGTCAGCCGACAACGCCAGCGGCAAGGGCTTGAAGTGCACAGCGCCGCCGGTGTCGACCTTGAGCAGTGCGAGGTCATTGCTCCGGTCAACTGCAATCGCGCGTGCCTCGAAGGTCTCGCCCTTCAGGTTGCGCAGCGTCAGCTTGCCGCTGTTGACCACAACGTGAAAACAGGTGATGAAGTAACCGTCGGTGGTGATAAAAAATCCGCTGCCGGTCGATGCCCGCTGGGCAGACGCAGGCGGCGCCGACAGCAGTGCGGCCACCGCAATGGCCAGCAACGCGGCCCGCCGCCAGGCAGACAGCACCGCGAGCTTCCCCGAGTCAGCCTGCGTCGAGCGGGTCATCACCACACGAAAGTGCGATAAGGGATCGCCGCCGAAGACAGACCTGTAGAACGGCAGCACGGCATCTGCGTTGGCCGGGCTAACGCAACCCGAGCACGTCCTGCATGTCAAACAAACCGGTGGGCTTGTCGCGCAAAAAGCGGCAGGCGCGCAACGCACCTTGCGCGTAGTTCATGCGGCTCGATGCGCGGTGCGACACTTCAATGCGCTCGCCCGCGCCGATAAACATCACCGTGTGATCACCGACCAGATCACCACCACGCACCACAGCGTAGCCGATCGAATCATCCTTGCGCACCCCCGTCTCGCCATGGCGGCCATACAGCGCCACCTTGTCATGGTCACGGCCCATCGCGGCAGCCACCACTTCCCCCATGCGCAGCGCGGTGCCGGACGGCGCATCCACCTTCATGCGGTGATGCGCCTCGATCACTTCAACGTCGTAACCCGTCGGCAGGGTCTTGCCCGCCAGTTCGAGCAGCTTGAGCATGAGGTTGACCCCCACGCTCATGTTGGGTGCGAACATGATCGCGTGGCGCGCAGCGGCAGTGGCAATCGCGCGCTTTCCTTCGGCGTCAAAGCCGGTGGTGCCGATCACCATCTTGACGCCATGGCGTGCACACGCGGCGACGTGATGCAGTGTGCCCTCGGGCCGCGTAAAGTCGATCAGCAGATCCGCACCCGCCAAGGCCGCCTCTGCATCACTGCGCACAAGACAGCCGGTGGGGCGGCCCAAAAATGCCCCTGCATCGATGCCCAATGCCGGTGACGAAGCGACGTCGAGCGCGCCAACGAGTTCGGCATCGGGCGCGGCGAGCACCGCTTCGATCAGCATATGGCCCATGCGACCCGACGCGCCGGCAATGGCAATGCGCAATTTGTTTGACGTGCTCATGCTGGTTGCGCCCTCTTCGGTGATTTCCGGCTGCTTGCCCGCGGCGCCATCGTGACACGCGCGCGGCCGTCACTTTGCACTGAACGATTCTTCACGGATCAGCCACTTGCCATTGACATTGCCGAACACGAGGGTCTTGCGGCCGGTTTCCTTCAAGGCCTCGGTTTCGTATTGCTGGGTGAACACCACCGTCGCCGTGTTGCCGCTGTTGATGGTGATTTGTGGTTCGAAGACATTGACAAAAATGAACACGGGCTTGGCCAGGCGCTCTTTGCGTTGCGCCTCCCAGCGCGCGCGCGTCATGCCAGCCGGTTTGAAGTCGGGCGCGTAGGCCGCCAGATAGTCTGCGAGACTCCTGCCCGACCACGCAGCGCGCCACTGCTCAACCGATTCGGTGATCGTGGACAGGATGGCAGCGGTCTGTGGCGGGGGCCCGGGGGTGACCAGCGGAAGCGTTGCTGCTGGCGCGGCTGGTGCTGGTGGCGCGGACGCTGGCTGGGACGCCGCAGCCGGTGTTGGCACCGGCGTGGCCGACGCCACTGCAGGCGCGACAGCCACTGCCGAAGCTGAAGGCGGTGCCGCGGCTGCCGCCCTTGCAGTCGTTGCAGCCATTGCTGCCGTTGCAGCAGATGCAGCAGCGGCAGCCGTGGTCGCGGCGGATGCAGCAGTCGATGCAGTTGGCGCGGACGGCGATAACCAGCCGAACATGCGGCCAAGGATTCCCTTCTGTTCTTCTGGAGAAGCCGAGGGCGGCGCGGCGGCGGGCGCGGGCACTGCGGCTGGCGGTGGCGGAGCCGCGCGCGCCGGGGCGGCGGTCACGGGCGCGGGCGGCGGCGCTGCGGGCCGTGATGTTGATGCCGGTTCCGGTGCCGCGGCAACCGCAGTTGC
>JANLTL010000417.1:0-6284 GCA_031362905.1 Burkholderiales bacterium
CCAAGCTCACGGTGATGATCTTCACCATCATCTGGGGCGTGCTGATCTTCGTGCGCTTCCTCGGTTACGCCAACCTGCCGGCGGCGTTTTCCGGGTGGATCGCGGACCTGAAATTGAACCCGTTGCTGATCCTGCTCGCGATCTACGCGGTCTACCTGGTGCTCGGCTGCTTCATGGACGCCATCGGCATGATGTTGCTTACCCTGCCGATCTTCTATCCGGTCATCGAAGGTCTGGGTTACGACCCGATCTGGTTCGGCATCATCGTGGTCAAGCTGTGCGGCATCGGCCTCCTGACGCCGCCAGTGGGCCTGTCCGCCTTCGTGGTCAACGGCGTGCGGCCGGACATACCGCTGGGTGACGTGTTTCGCGGCATCTGGCCGTTCCTGCTGGCCGACGTCGTCACACTGGCGTTACTGACCGCGTATCCACAACTGGTGACGTTCGTGGTCGACCTGCGGGTGCGCTAGCGAAAGACGCGCCACCCGCCGCCAGGATGGCGGACCTACACGCCAATGGTGTAGCCGCCGTTGACCGACAAATGCTGTCCAGTGATATAGCTGGCAGCGCCCGATAGCAGGAAACACACCGGCTGCGAGACTTCCTCGGGATTCGAGAAACGCCCCATCGGCACCTGCGCGAGAATGCGGTCGCGGAACTTCTCCGAGCGAATCACCTCGGTCATAGGTGTTTCGACCACACCGAAACAGATCGAATTGACGCGAACGTTTTTCGCTGCCCATTCGCGGGCCGCGCTCATGGTGATGCCGAGGACCCCCGATTTCGCCGCGCCGTAATTGATCTGCCCGATGGTGCCGCGGCGACCGGCGTCGGATGAAATGTTGACGATCGAGGCCGGGCTGGTGTCCCCTGCCTCGGCCCGCTCATACATGTGGCGGCCGACCGCCTGCAGGCAATAGAACACGCCTGACAGGTTGACATCGATCACCTGCTGCCAGGTGGCGGCCGACATCTTGTTGATCATGGCAGCGCGCACGATGCCGGCGTTGTTGACCAGGCCGTGGATCGCGCCGTGCTTCTGCACTATGCGCCCCACCATCTCCTGCACGAAATTCACATCGGCAACCGAGCCGACATGCGCTTCCGCGTTTCCGGCGCCGAGGCTCTCTGCAAGCGCGTTCACCTTGTCGCCCTGCATGTCGACCATGATCACCCTGCCGCCAAGATCGATGATCAGTCGTGCGACCGCCTCGCCGATGCCCTGGCCGGCGCCGGTGACAATGATGTTGTGGCCTTCGAGGGTCATGGGATTCTTCATCTGTAATTCTCCTTTTGGTTGTTCAATGTTGCGAGAAGCTTGTGCGCCGCTGCGAGCTCAGGTCGCGGCCTGACGGCTGACAGCGCTTCTCATCAGTTCTTCGATCTCGGCGGCGCCATAGCCGGCTTCGGCGAGAATCTCGGCACTGTGCTCGCCCAGGCGTGGCGCCGGCAGGCGTACCGATGAGGGTGAGCCGGAAAAGCGCACCGGCGGATCGGTCATGCGCAGCCGGCCCTCGGTGGGATGATCGACCATGCGCCAGAAACCGGTGGCGTTCAACTGTTCGTTGTCGAGCAGGCTTTCCTTGGAATTGACCGCCATCACCGGGATCTGCGCGGCATCCAGGTCGCGCTGCCATTCGGCGGTGGTGCGGGTGGCGACGATCTCGGCCAGGATCGCATAGACCTTCGGCGCTTCCTTGACGCGTGACTCGAAGCTGGCGAAGCTTAAGTCGTGCGCCAACTCCTCGCGCCCGGCAATGCGGAAAAACGCGCGCCAGTTTTCGTTGGTATAGGGCAGCACCGCGAGATAGCCATCCTTGGTCGCATAGGGCTTGCGCTGGGCATTGAGAATACGTGAGTAACCCATGCCGCCGATGGGTGGGTCGAAGCATGCGCCGTACAGGTGCTCGACCATGACGAAATCGACCAGGGTCTCGAACATCGGCACCTCGATCGCCTGGCCCTGGCCGCCACGCCCGCGCTTGACCAGCGCCGCCAGGATCGCCAGTGCCACGTTGTAGGCGGTGGTCTTGTCGGCCATGATGGTGGGCACGAAGCGCGGCTGGTCGGAGGTGACCGACTGCAGGTCGGCGATGCCGCAGGCGGCCTGGATGATGTCGTCGTAAGCCGGCTTGTCGGCCAGCGGACCGTCGCGCCGGAAACCATAGGCCGCGCAATAGATCAGGCCGGGCTGGTGTGCGGCGAATTTTTCGTAGTCGACACCGAATTTCTCGGCGATGCGCGGACGCATGTTGTGCAGAAACACGTCGGCCGTGCCGACGATACGGAACAAAGCTTCGCGCCCGGCATCGGTCGTCAAGTCGAGCACCACGCTGCGCTTGTTGCGGTTGATCGAAAGGTAGACCGCCGCCATGCCGGCATTGCGGTAAGGCCCCATGCCGCGCGCAATGTCGCCACCGGGCGTCTCGACCTTGATCACGTCGGCGCCCATGTCGCCCAGCATCTGCGAAGCCCAGGGGCCCATCACCACAGTCGACATGTCGACCACCCGAATGCCGTCCAGTGCTCCGCTCATCGGCGTGACTTCATTCGCCACCCACACCAGACTCGGGCCTGTCCTCTAGCCAAGCGCATTGATCTGCTCCATCAGCGAAAGCACATTGCGCGCCTGCTTCAGGTGCGGCATGTCGAGCATCTTGCCGTCCAACCCGACCGTGCCCAAGCCCGGGTTCTTCTCGAAAATGTCGACCACGCGGCGCGCGAAACCCACCTCTTCATCCGAGGGGGTGAAGGCGCGGTTGATCACCGTGGCCTGGTCCGGATGGATCGCGATCTTGCCGATGAAGCCGGCACGGCGATCGCGCAGGCAATCGGCCTCGAGGCCTGCGAGATCACGGAAGTTGACATACACCACGCCGACTGGCTGGGCGTTGATGGCACGCGCGGTGGCCAGGCACAGCGATTTCGCCATCAGATAGGGATCATCGTATTCGCCGGTGGCCGGGTTGCGGTTGTCGCTGGCGCCCAGCGCGGCCGCCAGGTCCTCGCCGCCCCATGTCATCGCCACCAGCCGGTCCGACACGCCCTCCAGGTAGGTGTGGAAGGTGAGGAGAGAAGCTGCTGTTTCGGTCGCCACGCACAGTATCTTGGTGCTGCCCAGGGGCAGGCTCTCGCGCGCCTCGAGCGCCGACAGGTAGTTGGCGAGGGTGCCGACATCCTTGGCCGAATACACCTTGGGCAGGCAGATGCCGTCGGGCGCGCCCGGCATCACCGCCGCAAGGTCGGGCAGCGACAAGGGATTGTCGAGCGGATTGATGCGCACCCACAGCTTCTGGCGCTTGCGGTCCGGGCGCGACTTGAGATAGGCGCAGGTCATCTTGCGCGCCACCTGCTGGCGGTCGTCCGCCACCGAGTCCTCGAGGTCGAGGATCAGCGCATCGGCCGCGTTGTCGCGGCCCTTTGCCAGCTTGCGTTCGCTGTCGCCCGGCACAAACAGCCAGGAGCGGATGATCACGCCGGCCTCTTTATCATCAGTCCGGTACGCACCACATACGCCACCTCTTTGTCGCGCTGGTTGAAGCCGAAATGCTCGAACACCACCAGCCCCGCATTCGGCCGCGACTTGCTCTCGCGCATGTCCTTGATGCGGGTGACCACGTGGATGGTATCGCCGTGAAACACCGGATTGACGAAGCGGATGTCGGTCATGCCAAGGTTGCCCAGCGTGGTGCCCAGGGTGGTGTCGGCGACGGTCACACCGATCACCAGGCCAAGCGTGAACAGACTGTTGACGATACGCTGGCCGTATTCGGTTTTCTTGGAAAACTCCTCGTCCAGGTGCAGCGGCTGCGGGTTGTGGGTCATGGCGCAAAACAGGACGTTGTCCATTTCGGTCACCGTGCGCGTCAACGGATGTTTGAACTCCATGCCCACCTTGAATTCTTCGTAATACATGCCTGCCATGACGTGTGCTCCTCAGGTATCAGATTGGTGCTTGCCCGTTGCTGCCGGGCGCTATCGCGGTCACACCGCTTTCGATCAACGCTGCAATTTTATCGTCGGGGTAGCCGAGTTCGCGCAGCACTTCGGCGCTGTGCTCACCCAGGCGCGGTACATGCCGTGTCGGCGCCGGTTGCGTGTCCGACCAGGTGCTCGGATAGGCCATCTGGCGCAGGCGCCCTTCGCTCGGATGTTCACCGAAGCTGAAAAAGCCGGTGGCCTGCAAATGCGCATCGGCCAGCAGTGAATCAGGCGTGTTCAGCGGCATCGCCGGTACGTCGGCACGTTCGAACAAGGCGAGCCATTCGGCCGTGGTCCGTGTCAACAGCAGTTCAGCCAGTTCGCGATACAGGTCGGCGATGTGCTCGGTGCGGCTCGTCATGCTCTTGTAACGGGGATCACGCTCGAAATGGTCTAGTTGACCGATAGCGCTGAAAAACGAGCGCCAGTGACGATCAGTGTAGATCATGGCGCACACAAAGCCGTCCTTGGTGCGGCACGGCCGCCGGTCCGGATTGAGCATGCGCGCATAGCCGATTGGCCCGATCGGCGGGTCAAAGCTATGCCCCTGCAGGTGATCGCCCATGACAAAGCTGGTCATCATTTCGAACATCGGAATATCGATTTTCTGGCCCGTGCCGGTACGTGCCTGCCTGAACAGGGCGGCCGTCACCTGACCTACCGCCCACAGCGCGACGGCGCGATCGACCATCGCGTTGGGCGCATAGCGCGGCTCGCTGCCGTCGGCCATGTGGGTCAGCCAGGGTACCGCCACCGCGCCCTGGATCAGGTCGTCGAAGGCCGGCTTGGCGGCGTACGGCCCGCTCTGGTCGAAACCGAACAAGCCGGCATGGATGATGCGCGGGTTGACGGCCGACACCTTCTCGTAATTGAGGCCGAGGCGCTCCAGCGCCTGCGGGCGCAGGTTGGTGACCAGCACGTCGGCGTTCTTGAGCAGATCGAGCAGCGCGGCCAGTCCGTCAGGTTTTTTCAGATCAAGCACCAGGCTGCGTTTGCTGCGGTTGGCATTGAGAAAAATCGCCCCCATGCCGGCATGGCGCATCGGCCCGATGCCGCGAATCGGGTCGCCGTCAGGCGACTCGACCTTGATCACATCGGCCCCCATGTCGCCCAAAATCTGCGTGGCATACGGCACCATCAGCATGTTGGACAGGTCAACCAGCCTTACCCCTTCGAGCGGGCCGCTCATGACGCGCGCTCTGCCTTGCGTGCTTGTCGGTCATCACCGTGACCTAAGCATTCGAATCCCTTTTCCGTCACACATCCTCCGCAACAAAGCGACACGTTCAATACGACTTGGGCAAACCGAGCACCCGCTCGGCGATGTAGCACAGGATCAGGTGCGGCGTGATTGGTGCGAGCCGGTGAATCAGCGCTTCGCGCAAGTAACGCTCGACGTGGAATTCCTTGGCATAGCCCATGCCGCCATGGGTCATGATCGCGTTGTTACAGGCGTTGAAGGTCGCTTCGCCTGCCAGATACTTGGCAGCGTTGGCCATGGCGCCGCATTCCTCGCCGCGGTCGTAGAGTTGCGCCGCCCGAAACGCCATCAGGTTGGCCGCTTCCAGTTCGACCCAACTGTGCGCCAGCGGATGCTGGATCGCCTGGTTCATGCCGATCGGGCGGTCGAACACGACTCGCTCCTTGGCATAACGCGTCGCCTTCTCGAGCGCGACACGACCCAGGCCGACCAGGCCGGCAGCAATCAGGATGCGTTCGGGGTTGATGCCGTGCAGCAGGTAGCGGAAGCCCTTGCCCTCTTCTCCGATGCGGTTCTCGACAGGGATTTCGAGCCCGTCGATGAAGACCTGGTTGGAGTCGACGCACTTGCGGCCCATCTTGTCGATGGCGCGAATTTCGACCTTGGAGCGGTCGAGGTCGGTGTAGAAGAGCGACAGGCCGTCGATCGGCTTGCCCGCCCCGCCCTCCTCGGTGGTGCGTGCGATCAGGAGAATCTTGTTGGCCACCTGCGCGGTGGAGATCCAGGTCTTCCGGCCATGCACCACATAGCGGTCGCCACGGCGCACCGCGCGGGTCTTGAGCCGGGTGGTATCGAGCCCGGTGTTGGGCTCGGTCACGCCGAAGCAGGCGATGTGTTCGCGCTTGATCACCGGCGGCAACATGCGCTTCTTCTGCTCGTCGGTGCCGAAGCGCACCACCGGATTCAAACCGAAGATGCCGATGCTGATCGACGACACGCCGCCGTTGCCGGCACCGGATTGCGAGATCGCCTGCATCAGGAGCGAAGCCTCGGTGATGCCCAGGCCAGCGCCGCCGTATTCGACCGGCATGGCGATACCCAT
>JANLTL010000483.1:0-6450 GCA_031362905.1 Burkholderiales bacterium
TCGAGGCCCGCGCCCACATGCCGGCCACGGCACTCACCTACGGCCAGCAGCGCCTGCTGGAGGTGGCGCGCGCGATGGCCGCCAACCCGCGCCTGCTGTTGCTCGACGAACCGGCGGCCGGCCTGAACGCGGTCGAGACCGAGCATCTTGCCGGCGTGATCCGCGCGTTGATCGGGCGCGGCATTGCGGTGCTCCTGATCGAGCACGACGTGGGCCTGGTCATGCGCGTGGCCAGCCACATCGTGGTGCTCGATTTCGGGCGCAAGATCGCCGCGGGTACGCCGCAGCAGGTGCGCAACGACCCCGCCGTGCTGGAAGCCTATCTGGGTGGTGTCGCGATCGAAGGCGCGGAGCCGGCGCATGCCTGATGCCACCTTCCTGATCCAGACCCTGGTCTCGGGCATCGGTACCGGTTGCATCTACGGACTGATCGGCATCGGCTATTGCGTGATCTACAACGCGAGCGGCATTGTCAATTTTGCCCAGGGCGCATTCGTGATGCTCGGTGGCATGATCACGCATGCGCTGCTCACGCGCGCTGGTTTGCCATTGCCGCTTGCTGCGCTCTGCGCCGTCGTGCTGGTCGCATTGACCGGTGTGCTGATCGAGCGGCTGGTGGTCGGCCCGCTGTGGCGGCGCAATGCCACCATGTTCGTGATGATCCTCGCCACGCTCGCCGCGCAGATCGTGATCGAGCGTCTGACCTTGATCGTGGCGGGCGACCAGCCCAAGACTTTTCCCGGCTTTTCCGACGCACCGCCGTTCAAGATCGGCGGCGTCGCCATCAGTGTCCAACTGCTATGGATTGCGGGCGTGTCAGGCGCACTGGTGGCGGGCCTTGCGCAGTTTTTCGCGCGCACCCGCACCGGCCGCGCGATGCGTGCCTGCGCGATCAATCGCGAAGCGGCGGCATTGCAGGGCATTCCGGTGGCGCGCATGCTGGTGTTCGCGTTTGCGCTCTCGGCGGCCCTCGGTGCGGTGGCGGGCATATTGATTACGCCGACGCAGTACACCGCGTTCAACGTCGGTGTGCCATTCGCAATCATGGGTTTCATCGCCGCCATCGTCGGCGGCTTCGGCAGCGCCGGCGGCGCCTTCGCTGGTGGCATCATGCTCGGTGTGGCGCAGGCGCTCGCCATCGTCACATTTGGCGCAGGTTTCAAGAATGTCGCGGCGCTGTCGATCCTGCTGGTGTTTTTGCTGGCGCGTCCGGCCGGCCTGTTTGGCAAATCGCAATCCCTTTTTTCCGGAGGCAAGTCATGAACCTGCATCAAGTGGACTGGAGCAAACTCGAATGGCAACCGGTGCGCGAAGGGGTCGAGCGCAAGGCGTTTTCCGGCGCCGGGGCGACGCTGGCATTGCATCGCCTGATGCCCAAGCACGAGCCGCGTCCGCATCAACATCCGCACGAGCAAATCGTCTACATCCTTGCCGGACAGATCCGCTTTCACGTCGGTGACGAGCAGACCCTGCTCGGGCCAGGCGGCTTGCTGGTGGTGCCGCCCAACACCATGCATTGGGGTGAAGTGGTGGGCGATGAACCGGTGCTAAACCTCGACGTGTTTACGCCGCAGCGGCCGGAATACGTTTGAGGCTGTCGTGGTTAACTTTTTGCCCCGGCCATTTCAAGCCGCCGCAGCCGGCGACGCATGCAATTCAATTTTCAATGCACGGATGACTTTCATCACGGTGGCGAACTCCGGATTGCCCTCACCCGAAAGCGATTTGTAGAGACTCTCGCGTGACAAGCCGGCGTCGCGTGCAACTTGCGACATGCCGCGCGCGCGTGCGATATCGCCGAGCGCAGCAGTCACCAGCGCCGGGTCACCTTCACCGAGACAAGCCTCGAGATAGAGCGCCATGTCTTCATCGGTCTTCAGATGCTCGACCACATCCCATTTTTTCAATGCGGATTTTTTCATCGTGTGCTCCTACAGAGTTCGCGCCAGTTTGAGCGCATCCTTGATGTCTTTGGTTTGCGTCGCCTTGATACCGCCCGCGAGCAAGATCACGACCTCGATGCCGCGTTTGACAAAATAAATCCGGTAACCCGGGCCGTGATGAATGCGCATTTCCGACACGCCTTCACCAACGGGTTCGCAATCACCGGCATTGCCCAATTCGAGACGCCGCAACCGCGCGTTGATGATTGCGCGAATCTTTGCGTCACGCAAACCGTCGAACCAGAAAGCATAGGCGGTGGATTGAACAATCTGGTTCATTCACGAATTGTATCGCATGGGCTACATACTATGCCGAAAGGTGCGGCACAAATGATGGTGCGATTGTTTTTTTAAAGCCACATTGAAGGGATTGAGTATTCGCACGCCGGTGCCGGCGAAGTCGGGCGCGTTGCGCGTCACGATCGTCATGCCGTGTTAGTAACGGAAAGCCTCAACTGCAAGCGTGGCGGATTGAAGGCGATGTCCGAACCGCCTGGAATGGCGTCCATGACATCGAGCACCGATACGCTCTCCCTCCCGGCCAATTGGTAGTAGTCCTCGATATTGAGCAACGCAAATGCGGGCCGACCGCGATCGGTGATAAATACCGGCCCCTTGGCTGTGGCGCGCTTGGCCGCACCCACACTGCGCGTGAAGTTCCGGCTTGAATAGGTGTGAACGGACATGTTTTTCTCCCTGAATCGTTCAATCAAACAGGCAATACGCCGAAAAGCCTTGGTGGGAGCGCTTCTGCACAATATGTGGCCTGAGACCCTTGTCTCCCAACGGTTTCCACCTAAATACCTTGACGTAAATCATCCAGAAACTCCGACGCCGGTTCAATCGACGTGACCAACAGTTGATCGCGCGCACGCGTGCATGCCACGTAAAGCAAATGCCGCTCGGTGTTGTAAACCTCTTCCAGGTCGCTGTCTTCGGCCGCGGTTTCGATCCGTGATTGCAATGGAATGATTTCGTCATCGCAGGCCATCACGGCAACGGCGCGAAACTCCAGTCCCTTCGCCAGATGCATGGTGCTGATCGACGCCTGCCCGCTGGTCGTTTCAACATGCTCGTCGAGCACCTTGAACGGCAGGCCCGCCTTGGTGGCCGCCGCACGTGCGCGCTCAATTTCGGCCTCGGAGCGCACGAACACGCCGATCTCATGCGGCGCCATGCCATCCTGGATGCGTTCCGCCAGCCATGCGCCCACCGCCGAACTCTCCGCATCGCCATCCGCGAATGATTTGATAACCGGGCGCGGGCCGTTGAACACCGACACCGTGCCGCGCCGGTCTTCCGCATTGCCATCGACATCCGACACTTCCGGCGCAAGCAGCCGGTCGGCCTGCATGCGGATTTGATGCGAGGTGCGATAGTTGATGTGCAGTGTGCGTGCCCGGCCGCGAATTTCCACGCCGAGTGAACTCCACGAAAACGGTTGCTGAAAAATCCGCTGCCCGAGATCGCCCGCGAAGAACAGGCTGCCCGGCCGGTCCGCCCCCAGCGCCGCCAAAAACCGCAACTGCGCGACACCCACATCCTGCGCCTCGTCGATCACCGCGAAGTCGAACGGCGGCTGCTTGCGCGTCGCCAGATGCGCTGCCAGCCGGAAAAACATCCCCGCTTGCGTGATGAGGCCCGCTGCCTCCAATTGCCGGCGCACCGCACTGAATATCGACCACAGTGCAACCCGCTTCGCCTCCGGCAAACGCGTCTTGCGGCCCAAGCGTGTGACATCGCGGTAAGCCTCCCAGCTATCGAGTTGCCACGCATCCACAATCTCTTGCCACTCGGCGAGAAGGAAGGGCAACGCAAATTTGTGCTCGGGCGCGGCTGCGGCGGCCTCGGCAATCAATTTTCGGACGACGGCACGATCCGCCAACAAAGATTTACCCAACTGAGGTTTACCAAACTGCTGCTCATACAGCCGCATCCCGATGGCGTTCATGGCATGCACTTCAAGCCGCTCCGCCAGCCGCGGCTCATTGCTGATCAGCCTGCGCAGTTTGGTTCTCAACGCATCGGCCAGCGTGCCGGAGAAGGTGGTCAGCAGCACCCGGCACTCTGGATGCGCACGCGCCAGGAATACCGCGCGGTGCAGCGCCACAATCGTCTTGCCGGTGCCGGCCGAACCCGACACCCGCGCCGGGCCGGCGTAATCCCGCTCGACAATCTCGCGCTGGGCCGGGTGGAGAAACACGGTCCACTTCTCCCAGGGGAATTCCAGCGCCCGCTTCAACTCCTCCACATCGCTCATCACGCGGAAGCGGCGCAGCGCATCGGGATGTGCGAACGGATCAGCGCCCGCCGCCACCGGCGCCGCCATTTTCGGCGTGCCGCCGGTAGCCAATTCCAGCAACGCTTCCGCCGCTTCGCCCGGCAGATGATCGGCAAGGTCCAACAGGCTGTCTTCATCCACCTTGCGCACATCCGCCAACCACTCGGCAGGAACGCCGTAACTCAACAACTCATCGTCCGCCCGATCCGCAAACAACAAAGGCTTCGCCACCGGTTTTTTGGCGGACTCGACAACTTGGTGAACGATGACTTCTTCAACCCGCTCACGCACCTCGACAAACTGCGCCGCCCCGGTTTTGGGATGCGTCTCCAGCTTGCGCCGCGCCGCCCAATCATAGGCGCGGTCGTGATGATCGACATAGCAGAGCAGCAGACTCGCCGCAGTCTTGTGTACGATCAGCCGGATATCGCTGCCGACCCGCACCGACCAGAAATTCTTGTCCTTCGATTTATCGATGCGATGAAGCTGCATGCCCGGATTGACCGGGTCCATCTGCAGATCGAAGGCGGTGGTTTTTGCCACCTTCTGCTCGTCGCCGCTCAAGCGTGCGAGGCTGTCGGTGAAGGTGTCGGCGATGCGGAATTCCATCTGGCTCGTCATGGTGGATGCGCGGCGGGCTGGGGAACGCCCGACGTCGACATCTCATAGCCAAGGATTTCCATCGCATTCGCGAGATCGGTATGCGTGAAATCGGTACCCTGGAAAAACAGCGGCAGACGCATTTCCCTGGCGAGCGAATAAGTGAAGAGATCACCGATGTTGAGCCTAGCCTTGGCGTGAAATTTGTGGTGGTAGGCGGCGCCGCCGTGCCGGAAATGCGGTAACGATGTGGCGCCGAATTCGACCAGCTCGACATCAAGTGCCTCGACCAGCGCATCGATCATTTGCGCGCCTGCGGCGCCTTTGGCGTTGTGCGCGGCCAGCCAGGTTTCAGCGCGCGTCGCCGCGCTGATCAAAAGCTTGTCCGTACGGGCAAAGCCATCAAGAAAACAAGGGGCCGCCGGCTCCGCCAGCGCGATACACAGCAATGCGGAAGAATCGATGACCGCGTGTTCAAGCCGGGCAGTCATATGGGCATGCCCGTCTTGTCGTAGAGAACCTCATCCATCGGCCGGATATCGTGGACTGGCAGGGCTTGCAACTCTTTCAATATCCGCGCGATTGCATGCGCGTTTCTAGCCGGCTTGGCGGCTGCCTGGCGCATCGCGCGCGCTTCGTCGAGCAAGCGGATGGTTTCCTTGTTCATGGAGCGCGCGTTGCGCGCCGCCTCTTCGGACAGCCATTGCTTGAGCTCGGAAGGAATTCCTTTGATCAATAGGGTGACGGCGCTCATGTCAAATCACTTAGAGTTCAAATAGATACCATAATGGTATCCAACATAAGCGAAAATGTCAAACTGACTGGGAAGGGGACAGCGACAGGAATAGCCAGGACGGCAGCCTCATCAACTGATCCGCCTGAAAGCCTTGGTGGAAGCGCTTCCCGTCGTTAGCTGACCTGGAGCCCTTGTGTACCAACGGTTTCAGGCTGCCTGCCCTGCTGAAAATCATCCGGTCATTCAGATGCTGGCCAAACAACCATCCCAACCCGGCTCGGAACATTCATTCACCAATGCCCAGATTTGGGAGATGGCCGTCGCTTTGCCCATCATGCGGTACCCGTCAAATCAACCAGTTTCTTGAAAAAAACATGCACATCCTCATGAATCTCTTCCGCCGCCATGCCCCCAGCCACTTGCTCACGAATCAGATTCAGAGACGGCGACCCGTTGTGCAATTGATGGAACAGTGAATCATCGTTTCCGAACAAGATGCGCTTGCCATCCACCACGCTAAAAACGTTCGCACTCACGTGGCGCCACGAACCGCCGGGTGGCAACGTCAGGTTCTGATCGGAGAAAAACTTGTCTATCACCTGCAGCACCGGCTGCGCAAAAATGTCATCTTCACCGCATTGCATCATGCCCGCCGCCGTCCGCTTCCACGCGCTTGGCACCAGCAAATAGTTTTCAATGTTTTTACGCTTCCATTCCGCCAACGCAGCATTGTTTGGCTCAGGATGGTACGCAGCCTCGCTGTCATAGTCGAACAGCATCAGTCTCGACACTTCGGGGATGATCTGTTTCAACGCGGCGAAGTGCTCATCCGCCCGCGTCTTCATGTCTTCCTTTTTGCCACCGCCCATCGACTTGAAACAAACCTTGAC